>CALQKL020000097.1 GCA_943331145.2 Chitinophaga pinensis | reverse complement strand
TAAGCGCAATGGAAAACAATCGCCATGAAGGATTTAAAAAGAAAAAAAATCCGGATATAGTTAAAGAAATAATCGTACTGCAAATTGCAGCCAGATAGTTTGGGGTTATATTTTTTTGAGGAGTCATCATTTAATTTTATTTAACCGGATGCGCTACTAGCCGAAAAGTCCTCAATAAAAATACGAACAAATAAAAGTCTAAAACTAAATAATTAAAGTTCAAATTTGTAACCGACTCCCTTTACGGTTTTTATACAATCTAAATTAAGCTTTTGGCGGATTTTTCTGATGTGAACATCTATAGTTCTATCTCCAACAATCACCTCTGTTCCCCAAATTTGATTTAAAATCTCGTTTCTTAAAAACACCTTACTTGGCTTAGAAGCTAGCAATGATAACAATTCAAATTCTTTTCTAGCAAGATTTATATCTTCATTTTTATAACGAACACTAAAATTCTCTCTGTTAATAATTAGTTCACCCAGGTTAATATTATGGTCTATTTCTTTTGAAACCCGTCTAAATAAAGAATTTACTTTACTCATTAATACTTTAGGACGGATTGGTTTTTTTAGATAATCATCTGCCCCAGTTTCCAAGCCCTTAACTTCCGCAGTATCATCACTCATGGCAGTTAAAAATATAATTAATGTAGATTTAAAAGCTGGCAACAATCTAAGCGCACTACAAACTTCAATCCCAGTTTTTCCAGGCATCATTACATCCAAAATGATCAAATCGGGCTGAAAAGCTTTTGCTTTTTCGATAGCTATAACTCCATTGTTTGCAGTTTCAACTTTATACCCTTCAGCTTCTAAATTAAATTGTAGGATATCAAGAATATCCTGTTCATCATCTGCAATTAAAACTTTTTTCATGACACTTTTTTTGCGATTATTGTTTTTAGGATGCATCTTTTTTAAATAGCTAACTTCACTTTTTATAATGGCAAATTTAATATAACTAAATCACCATAAATTATTTAATACATGGTAAATGTATTATCAAATTGTTAATGCCATTTAATTTTATTATTATTATACTTGTATTTATTGGGGTCTAAGAAGTAAATTGCATCAATAGATTTGAATTATGAGTTTTAAAAACCTCACTTTGTTGGTTTTGTGTACATTAACATCATTTGCCTCATTGGCATTTGCAGACACTTCTAATATTCCAGTTTACCGCCAATATTTTCACGATAAAATAAATAATGAACAAAAACAATGCGATCGGATTGACGGAGTATTGGACAACATGTTAAGGGTAGGGAATAACGAAGAAGTGAATTTAAGAATTTCGGATGTGTTGTTTCGGAAAATTGACGAATTACAAAATTGGGTGGAACAAAATAATGCCATTGAAAAAAATAACGACAAAATTCGTTACTTAGGATATATTGAATCAGTTCTTAAAGCGTTTAAATTAGCTTGGAAAAAAAAGGAAATCACATCTCTTGAATTCCCTAATTTGATTGACAATTTTACAAAAATCATCAAGTCCGCCGAAACAGAAAACAGTTTGCCATTTTTATTAAAAGATATGCCATACAGCATTGTAAAAATAAATGCGAATGTTTTTTTTGATAACAAGTCATCGAAAGAAGCACAAAAAATTGTGTACTTTAAATACTGCAATTTACATCCGGATATAATTCTTACAACCATTCGTCCTTATGCTGATGAGCCATTTGCAGACAGTTTGATAAACATCGCTTGCACATACAGCCCTGCTCAGTTATACACTTACGCACAGTCTTTAAATACACCAGAAGGGAATCTTATTCACCGAAATAAAAGCAAGTTGGTTAAAACGGTAGCCACACTAAGTCAAACACCAAATGCATTATTGTATTTTCCTTTTTTAGATGACTTACTTTCTGAAAAAAAATCTACTGCGGATATTCAAAAATATATTGGTGATGGTGAAAATAATTTCGACAGTGTGGGCTATTATAAATTATTGGTAAAAACAGAAATCGAATATTTTAAAAGAATTTCATCGCCTTTGAAAGATACGCCCGTTGCCATGTTTGGTCCAAATGGACTTCGAGAAGTTTTGAAAGATAGAGCGGTTAGGCATTTTATCACACCAATAAATGTCTTACACGAAGAGGCTAATTTAAATATAAGAATGAAGGCTATAGACTCTTTGAGTGCTATTGATATTTATTATATGGTAGTAATGGGAGAAAATGACATTTATACATCAAGTTTCAAGCATAGTTTTAATAGAATGTTGCAACGTATGGGCACAACTCCAAGATGCGACTCTCTGCTACTTTCTGTAAAATTCGATTACTTTAAAAAGTTTATAAAAATCATTGCAAACTTTAACCGACTAGATACTTTCTTAAAATGTATGCCTAAGCAAAGTTCGGCATCGCTTATGAAAGCATTCGTTTCAAATTTGGATAAATCTGGAAGTTTGGAAGATGCTACTGATGTGGCAGATTCCTATAGCAGCATTAACAACATCGCATTACGAAAAACCATTTTAGAAAACATTGAAGATAATGAAACAGATTGTGTAAATGATAACAATGAGAACGGGGCTTTAATTTACTATCTGTTAAAAAATATTTTCTTGTCTGAAGATTCTGCCAATCACATCAATCTTACTGAAATAGCCAATATTCCTTCCATTTTTGAAATAAGAAAATCCGAATTAAAAGATGACAGTTCACGTATTGTTCAACAGGTTTTCTTTTATGGAGATGAAGATGGGAAAGCATTTTTCCCGCCATTCCTTAACTCATTTCCGTCAAAAGATTGGAAAGTAATTAAGAAAAAAGAATGGGTTGAAATAAAATCAATAAAAGGGAATGTATGGGTGTTTGCCAATTTACCTTTGGATTACGATGCTAATCTCGATGATAGTGCGCAAGTTCATTTAAATCAATATCTTGAAGAAAATGAAATTTATCCCAATATCGTGATTCATCGCGGACACAGTTATTGGCTGCCAGGAACAATTAGCAGAATGCCTCTAAATGCAAAAATTGTATTGTTGGGCTCTTGCGGCGGGTACAAAAATTTAAAAAAGATATTAGAAACATCGCCAGATGCACACATCATTTCTACAAAAGAAATAGGAGCGGGCGACATCAACAGACCCATAATGACCTACCTCAATCAATCGTTTTTAAATAACGATAAAATTGTTTGGAAAGACATGTGGCGCTCATTATCTACAACATTTAATCAGGATAAGAACAAATCCATTCGAGAAAGCTGGGAAAGTTACATTCCGCCATATAAAAACCTTGGTGCCATTTTCATAAAAGCATATAATAAAAAAATGGAAAACTATTAATCTGGATTAATTCAGGACTAATTCTACTTCTATTTAACTTTGAAAAATGGACAACAACCCTTCTCCCAAAAAGAATTTCAATATAGAACAACTTAAAAGGGTGCTTGGTTTTGCGATGCCTTACAAACGCATATTATTTGCATCAATGCTTATGTCCATTGTGCTTGCAATTGTTGCACCTCTTCGCCCGATGCTTATTCAGCTTACGCTAAACAAAGGAATTCAATCTGGGAATGATGCATTTTTTCTTTCTGGCCCCGGCGCTTTTATTTTAGAAATTACCATTATTCAAATTGTGATATTGATATTTGAATCTGCTTTTCGATATTATTTTACATACACCAGCGCAAAAATTGGTCAACATGTGGTAAAAGATTTACGCATGACAACCTATTCAAAAATCATCAATTTCAATTTATCTCAATTTGATAAAACCCCAATTGGCACATTAACCACCAGGACGGTAAATGACATTGAAGCCGTAAATGAAATATTTAGTGATGGACTGATTCCAATAATTGCAGATATGCTTTCTATAATTGCAGTATTGTCTTACATGTTTTATACCGATTGGCAAATCACATTAATTTGTTTGGCGCCATTTTCCTTAATGATTTTAGCCACTTATTATTTTAAAGAATCCGTAAACAAATCATTTGTGATTGTTAGAAATTCGGTAGCTCAATTAAATGCGTTTGTACAAGAACACATATCTGGAATGTCTGTGATTCAAGCATTTGCAGCCGAAGAAACAGAAAAAAAGAAATTCAATGAAATTAATGCAACACATAGAAACGCAAACATCAAAGCCATTTTCGCTTATTCAGTTTTTTTCCCTTTTGTAGAACTGATTTCAGCAGTTAGCATTGGTTTGCTCGTTTGGTGGGCGGCACAAAAATCACTTCACCTCGATATTGAACAATCTCAAAAAACAGCAGGAATTGTAACTTCTTTCATTTTATGTTTGAATTTACTATTTCGTCCATTGCGCATGATTGCAGATAAATTCAATGTTTTACAAATGGGTATAATTGCCAGCGAAAGGGTGTTTAAAGTGATTGACAATGATGATTACATGAAAATTGATGAAATAGATTCACAATTATCAAAAGCTAAATTTAAGGGAGAAGTTGAATTCGAAAGGGTTTGGTTTGCGTATAACAATGATCAATACGTGCTGAAAGACATTAGCTTCAAATTGCCTGCAGGAAAAACCCTCGCCATTGTTGGGCATACAGGAAGTGGAAAGACTTCCATTGTGAGTTTGATCAATCGTCTGTATCACATTAATCGAGGAAGCATAAAAATAGACGACATTGAAATAGAAAAAATTAATCTAGAGCATTTAAGAAAGCAAATCGCGGTGGTGTTGCAAGACGTTTTTTTATTCAGCAGTTCAATTTTAGATAACATCACTTTGATGAGTCCAGAAATTACAATTTCGGAAGTGGAGCATGCGGCTAAAATGATTGATTTGCACGATTTTATCATGAAGCTTCCTGGAGGATATGCGTTTAATATAATGGAACGAGGCGCAACATTATCCGTAGGTCAGCGACAACTGCTTTCATTTGTAAGGGCGATTTTATATAATCCATCCATATTGATATTAGACGAAGCCACGGCATCTGTAGATACGGAAACTGAGCAATTAATTCAGCACACTATTGATAAAATTATTTCTGGCAGAACTTCAATTATCATTGCACACCGATTAAGCACCATTCGAAAAGCAGACTACATTATGGTACTTGATAACGGCGAAATCAAAGAAATGGGCAGTCATCAGGAGTTGTTAGATAAAAGAGGGGCGTATTATGAGTTGATAGAGAAGGCGAAGGTTTAGGTTGCGGAGGTTTGAGAGGTTTATGAAGTTTAAGAGGTTGGCAGCATTTTCCATAAATGTACTTTTTAGGTTTTGAAAAATATTTTCGCCTTCATTTTGAAAATAAATAAGGAATAAGAAATTGAAAATAAGAAATAAGGAAGGGATTTCAAAAACGAACGAAACTCCCAACCTTTTGAAAGGGTTGGAAATTTTCAACCCCTACCAACCTCCTCAACCTCAAAAACATCTCAAACCTCCAAAACGTCTCAAACCTCAAAAACCTCTCAAACCTCAAAAACTTTTTCCTCCTATTTTTCACATTTAAAACCTATGGCCTTATCTTTGCGCCAAAATTAAGAAAGATTATGGTAGTTAAATGCCTGAAACATATATTGGTTGTGCTTTTCGCCTTTTTTACCCTGGTTACACCATCGGCTATAAAAGCACAAGATGCTGCGCATAAAGCAGAAGTTGAGCATCATGAAAGCAAAGAAGAAGGACTAGATCCGGCAAAAATCATCATGGACCACATCAAAGATGCCCATGAGTTCCACTTTTTTACCATCGAAAATAAAGAAAATAAGCACGAATCTTTTCACGCAACTATACCTTTACCTATCATTCTTTACATTCCTGGAAAAGGATTAAAAATATTTTCTTCATCAAAATTTGGTCACGAAGGCGAATTGGCATTTGAAGGATATAAATTCAATGAAGGAAAAGAAATCGTAGCTGAAGACGGCTCTGTAGTATACGACTTCTCTATTACTAAAAACGTGGTTCAAATGATCATCGCACTTTTTGTTCTAGTGCTTTTGATGACTAGTGTGGCTAAAAAATATAAAACTGGCGCAGGTATAAAAACGGCTCCAAAAGGTTGGCAAAATGCGATTGAACCAGTTGTAATGTTTGTAAGAGACGAAGTAGCAAAACCAAATTTGGGCGGTAAATTCCAAAAGTATTTACCGTATTTATTAACAGTTTTCTTTTTCATCCTTATCAATAACTTATTTGGTTTAATACCTGGATCGGCTAATGTTACGGGGAACATGGCATTTACCGTGGTATTAGGGGTGGTTTCTTTTGTGGTTATTTTATTTAGTACCAACAAGCATTTTTGGGGTCATATTTTCTGGTTTCCTGGCGTTCCATTATTGGTGCGTATTTTTATCATGTTGCCTGTTGAGCTTCTAGGCGTATTTACAAAGCCTTTCGCGCTAATTGTCCGTCTATTTGCAAACATGGTAGCTGGGCACATTATTATTTTGAGTTTTATTTCTTTGATTTTTATATTTGGTTCTATGAGTGTTGTTGCAGGTTGGGGATTTTCGCCACTTTCTGTAGCATTCGCCGTATTCATTTACCTTATAGAAATCATGGTGGCTTTCATACAAGCATTTATTTTTACCAATTTAACAGCAGTGTTTATTGGCCAGGCTTTTGAAGGTTCACACGACGATCATCACGATGATGCACACGCACATCATGATGTGGCAACAGCGTAATTATTTTTCACTTATAAACACAAGTATCATGACTTTGATCGCTTTGTTAGATGTTGGTCTTTCTCACATGGGTGGTGCAATTGGTGCAGGCCTTGCCGCAATCGGTGCCGGAATCGGTATTGGTCAAATTGGTAAAGGAGCTGTAGAATCTATTGCCCGTCAACCGGAAGCAGCCAATGACATTCGTGCAAATATGATCCTGACTGCTGCGTTCGTAGAGGGTGTTGCCCTTTTCGCAGTTATCGCTGGATTATTAGCTGTATTGGCTAAGTAATTTGCACAAACACATTACTGCATTTAAAGCACAGGGCGGCGAATGCAGTAATTTTTTAAAACATTAATCAACCATAATATTTTTTACAATGGATTTATTATTACCACATTTAGGACTTATTTTTTGGACATTACTTTCTTTTCTTATCGTGTTTTTTATCCTAAAGAAATTTGCTTGGAAACAAATCATCGATGGACTTAACGAACGTGAATCTAATATCGCCAATTCAATAGCTTCTGCAGAAAAAGTAAAAGCAGAAATGGCGCAATTAAAGTCAGATAATGAGTCTTTATTACAATCAGCAAGAGAGGAGAGAGCAAACATGCTTAAAGAAGCAAAAGAAATCAAAGACAAAATGATTAACGATGCTAAAGAGGAAGCAAAAACTCAGGCTGCAAAAATCATCAATGACGCCAATGCTGCCATACATCAACAAAAAATGGCTGCACTTACCGATATCAAAAACCAAGTAGGTAAAATGGTGGTTGAAGTAAGTGAAAAAATATTAAGAAGAGAACTTTCTGATAAAGCACAACAAGAAATTTATATCAGCAAATTGGCTGAAGACATTAAATTGAACTAAGCAAATTTTTCATTATGACAAATCCAAGATTAGCCGGAAGATATGCAAAGAGTTTGCTTGATTTGGCAATTGAACAAAATCAACTAGAAGTTATTTATGCTGATATTAAATGGCTTAACGCTGTTTGCGTATCTAATCCTGATTTTGTGGCAATGCTTAAAAGCCCAATCATAAAATCTGATATAAAAGCGAAGATTATTGATTCGGTTGCTGCTGAAAAATTAAACGTTTTAACCAGTTCTTTTTTACGTCTTTTGGTTAATAAGGCTAGAGAATACAACTTACCAGAAATTGTTATTGCCTTCATTCAACAATACAATAAGCTAAATAACATTCATCCAATTAAAAT
>CALQKL020000096.1 GCA_943331145.2 Chitinophaga pinensis | reverse complement strand
CCTGATAGTTATGTAAATAAAATTGGCAAAGAAGCATTCATTGAATTTGTAAAAAGTGAGAAAAAGGATTTTATTCTTTTCCAACTTGAAATTGCTTTAAAAGATGCAAAAGGAGATTCCGCTAAAAAATCTGCTGTTGTAAACCAAATTGCAGAAACCATTTCAAAAATTAATAAATCCGAAGATTTTACAAAACGCCAGGATTACATAAGAAATGTCTCTGAAATCCTTAAAATTGAAGAAGCGGGCTTTAATGCTTTGGTAAACAATATCATTCGAAACCGAATTTCTAAAGAAGAAACTAAATCAAATGGCAGCATTACTCCAGAAATAAAGTCCGAATTGCCTGAAGATTTTTATAATAATGTTGATGATTTACTCAATAAAGACGAACGTCAAGAACAGGCATTGGTGAGAAGCTTGATAGAATTTGGTCAGAAACCATGGGACGAAAATACAACCGTAGCGAATCATATTATTGCTGCGCTTGACGAATTGGAAATAAACCAGATGATTGAAAATAAATTATTGATAACAATAATTGAAGCATATAGAAAAGCCAATAATGAAGGCGAATCACCAAACGCAAAGTTTTTTTTATATCATGAAGATGAAACCATAAAAAACATGGTAATCAAATTAATGGAAGAAGAAACAGAAATTAGTCCCAATTGGAAATATTACTACCAAGGTTATATCGCTACGAGAGAAGATTTATATAAGGAAGAAGTGAGTTCAACTTTAAACTATCTCCAATTGAGAAAAATCAAAAAATTAATGATGGAGAATCAGGCGGAATTAGAAAAAACAAACGACCCTGAACAGCAATTTGTATGCATTCAAGTGCATCAGATGTTAAAGAAAATGGAGAAAGAAATTACTCAGCAAACAGGCATGGTGATTTATAAATAAAACCTAAACCATTTCCATTTCAGTATTCGCTAATTTATAACGAGGTACACTATTACTAATAGCATGATTTTCGCCTTCTAATTTAAAATTTGTAGCACACCAAACATTGTCCATCTCAATTTGATCAATTGCTTCCAATTGAAAATCTTCAACAACCTGCCAATGAAGCACCCTGCATAAATCAGAAGCTATTTTAGCTGTTGGTTTTGGATGAGCAACCCACAATTTTGTATTTACATGAAGCGCAGGCATTATTTCTGTTATAATATCATTCAGTTGTTTTTGACTAACGGCAAAAACCAATGCGAAGTCTACTTTTTTTACACGAAGCAAAGGCGTAACACTTTTTGAAAATGTAATTTTCATAAATTGTTTTTCAACTGCAGAAGGTAAGCCTTGTATTAGAATATTTTTCTCGTTGTTGTATTGAATTTTTTCAAGAACTGTTTGAATGGCCATAATGAGAAAACATTTTTTTAGTAAAAAAATTATTCAAGAAAAAGAAATTGAACAATGATCAGAATTCTTTTGAAAACGGACTGCAAATCTAATCAATTAATACCCAAATTCAAATAAAATTGAAGATTAAATGTAGACTTTCTCATTATCTGGGCTTGTAAAAAGTCATCGCTTCATCCATAAATTCATTTAATTTTTGAATTCTTTTGGTATTTGATGGATGCGTTGCAAGCCATTCTGGAATTTTATTTTCGTTTAAGCTGTTCATTTTATTCCAAAAAAGTATAGATTCTCTTGGGTCATATCCAGCCATGGCTGCAAAAATAATACCAAAATGATCTGCTTCTAATTCATGATTTCTAGAATTGGGCATTAGTAAGCCAAGTTGAGTTCCAGGCATAAATACCGCGTTAAATACGGCATTGGTTTCTTTATTGTTTTTTGTAAATGCATCGCCTGCAACCTGAATACCTTTAGCGATAAAAGATTGACTTAATCTTTCATTTCCATGATGAGCTACTGCATGTGCTATTTCATGACCTAGGACAACAGCTAATGCATCTTCATTTTTTGCAACATCAAGTAAACCGGTATAAACAACTACTTTTCCGCCTGGCATGCACCAAGCATTAATTTCCTTGCTATTTACCAAATTAAATTCCCATTTATAACCAACCAATTCATTATATATCCCTTTTTGATTGTAATAATTGGTAATTGCATCGGAAATTCGAAGCCCTACCCTTTTTACCATTTCAGCTTGCTTGCTGCTTCCAATTGGTATTACTTTGTTTTTGTTTAGAAAAATTCGATATTCTGTAAGTGCTTGTTTTTGTAAATCAGCTTCTGGAAAAAGATTAAGTTGGCGTCTTCCAGTTATCGCATTTCTTTCACAAGAAATAAAAAATATGAAAAGAAAAATGCTGAAAATGCGCACTGTAGATTTTTTTAAATAAAAGTTATTGTATTTAAAAACGAGATTAAACTAGTTCTTATTTTTATTTTTTCTGTCGCGATATTTTAAAATAGGAACCCTGTTTTCTGCCCCTTTTATGATGCGGCTGATGTTTTTTTGGTGGGTAATAATAACCATTGCTGCAACCAGTAAAGCAAAAACCCTATAGGTTAATTCATCTTCGTTCCAAATCCACAAAACGCATATTGGTAGCATAATTGCTCCTAAAATAGAGCTTAATGAAACGTATCTGGTAAAAAATAACACGATTAAAAAAACACCAATACAAGTTAAAGCAATATAAGGCTGTATTGCCAGAATCATACCCAATAATGTTGCCACTCCTTTTCCACCTTTAAAATCTGCAAATACAGGAAAAATATGACCTATCACTGCAGATAAACCCAGAGCGATCATAAAATTGGTACGTTCAAATTCATTGGTGATATAGTATGGTAATAAATAAAAAAGACCAACAGCTAGCATGCCTTTTAAAACATCCACAGCCATAATAATGGTTCCAAATTTCGCTCCGAGGATTCTAAATGCATTGGTAGCGCCCATATTACCGCTTCCGTATTCTCTGATATCTATACCGAAAAATTTACGACTTATAATTAAAGCTGTAGGTATAGAGCCAATAAAATAAGCAGTTATTATTAAAAAAAATTCTTTCATGCATCAATTTTATCCTTAAAATCTTTACTTAAAAGACCGCAGAAAATGAACCGCATATTATGTGCAATTCTTTGTTTGGGTCACAAAGTTTAAAAATCAAGAAATCAAATATAGAAAAAAAAGCTCAAATTCTTAACAATTAAATAATATTGAGCAATTGATTATCCCCTTGTACAATAAATTACAAGCCAATTTTCTTTAGATTTAATTTGGATATTTTGGAAATGATTTTCAATTAATGCATTGTATATTATTTCTTTATGCTCAATTAAAATGCCACTAAAGAGAATTTGAGTTCCTTGAGCAGTAGCTTCTAAAATATTTTTTAATTCAGAAATGATAACATTCAAATTAATATTGGCTAATAAAATATCTACTTTTTCATTGTTGTTTTTACAATGACTATCTAAAATGGGAATTATCTTATTACAATTGTTTGCTTCAATATTTTCTACTGTATTATCATAACAAAGTACGTCATAATCAATTGCGATTACTTTTTGAGCCCCTAATTTTTCAGCTAAAACAGCCAATACACCCGTTCCAGTACCATAGTCTAAAACAATTTTATTTTCAAAATTCAAAACACTCATTTCTTGAATCATTTGAAAAGTTGTGGGATGATGACCAGTACCAAAACTCATTTTGGGCGTGATTAGTAAGTCAAATTTTGCATCATTATTCTTAGGATGAAAATTCGCACGAACACAAGCAAATATTTGAGGATTATCAATATATGGCACAACTATAGGCTCAAAACTACTTTCCCATTTAGCATTCCAATTTTCATGTTGTATTGATGATTTAGTGCAGCTTAAGTTTGATTCTTTTAAAAACACTTCGAACTCATCCGCATCAAACTCGTTTTGATTGGCGTATGCTTTTAATCTGTCCTCTTCTTGAAGAAATCCTTCGAAATTATAGGGCATTAATAATGCAAGAACCATTTCCGCATGTTCAGCATTTTGCGTTTGTATGTTGTATTCTAAATGTGGCATAATAAAAAAGCTGTTGCAAACTAAATGAATGCAACAGCTGTATAGTTTTTGAAATAATTAATTAATTGTTTTCTCCTTGAGGCTTAGCTGGTGCTTCAGGTTTTGGCATCAAAGCTTTTCTGCTCAATTTGAATTTGCCTGTTCTTGGATCAACTTCAAGTAATTTAACTTTTACTTTCTCTCCTTCTTTAAACAAACCTTCCATGCTGTCAAGACGTTTCCAGCTTATTTCACTAATGTGTAACAAACCTTCTTTTTTAGGTAAGAATTCTACAAATGCACCAAATTCTTTAATGCTTTTGATTGTTCCTTCATATGCTTGACCTACTTCTGGAACAGCAACAATACCATTAATCCATTGAACCGCTCTGTCTAAAGTAGCTTTTTCTTTAGAGAAAATGCTTACTTCGCCATGGTTATCAACTTCTTCAATATTGATGGTTGTACCTGTTTCACGTTGAATTTCTTGAATTACTTTACCGCCTGGTCCGATTACAGCACCGATATATTCTTTATCAATAATCAATTTAACCATACGAGGTGCATGTGGTTTCACATCTTCTCTTGGCGCTAATGTGCAAGCATGCATTGCATCCAAAATATGTAAACGTCCTTTTTTAGCTTGACTTAATGCTTGACGCATTACATCCATGCTCAAACCATCAACTTTAATATCCATCTGAACACCACAAATTCCATCTCTAGTTCCAGTTACTTTAAAATCCATGTCACCCAAATGATCTTCATCGCCTAAGATATCTGTTAAAACTGCAAACTGATCGCCTTTAGTGATAAGTCCCATAGCAACGCCACTTACATGTTTTTTCAATGGAACACCCGCATCCATTAATGCCAATGAACCCGCACATACCGTTGCCATTGAAGAAGAACCATTACTTTCCAAAATATCACTTACCACACGAACGGTGTAAGGATAATCGCTTCCTGGCATCATTTTCTTCAAAGAACGCATAGCAAGGTTACCATGTCCAACCTCTCTTCTACCAACACCTCTCATCATTTTTACTTCACCTGTACTAAATGGAGGGAAATTATAATGCAAAATGAATTTAGAATATTCTGAAGAATGCGCACTTTCAATCAACAATTCATCTAAAGGAGTTCCTAAGGTAACCGTTGTAAGTGATTGAGTTTCACCTCTTGTGAACAAAGCTGATCCATGTGGAGTTGGCAATAAATCAATTTCCATTTCTAATGGTCTGATGTCTTCTGTTCCTCTTCCATCCAATCTTTTACGATCGTTTAATATCATGTCTCTTACTACATAATATTGAAGATCACCAAAATAATGTCCAACCAATGCCTTGTCTTCATCAGGCAATTCACCCAAGAATTCAACGACATCTTTTTGTAAGTTTTTATATGCATCACTACGTTCGTGTTTTGCAGAAGCAGAAGAAGATATTTGATACATTTTTTCACCAGCGAATGATTTGATTTTTTCGTACAAATCTTCGTTTCTGTATGGTTTTGTATATTCTCTTTTTGTTGTAATTCCTACCAAACCCCTTAATTCTTCTTGAGCTTTTACTTGAATTCTAATCGCATCATGTGCAATTTCCAAAGCTTGAATCAAATCTTCTTCTTGGCATTCGTTACTTTCACCCTCAACCATCATAATGTTTTTGTTGGTTGCAGCAATGATAAATTCCAAATCGCTTTCTTTCATTTGAGAACGCGTTGGGTTTATAACCATTTCTCCATTTACTCTGCCGATTCTAACTTCAGAAATAATTTCCATAACTGGAATATCTGATACAGCAAGTGCAGCTGAAGCAGCTAAACATGCCAATGCATCTGGTAAAACTTCATCATCAGAAGAAATTAAACTTACCAAAACCTGAACATCGCATAAATAATCTTCTGGAAAAAGAGGACGTAAAGCACGATCGATTAATCTTGAAGTTAAAATTTCGTAATCGTTTAATCTTGCTTCTCTTTTAAAGAATGAACCAGGAACTCTACCTGCAGATGCAAATTTTTCTTGATAATCAACTGATAATGGGAAGAAATTTTGTCCCGCTTTTGGTTCTTTATTGGCAACAACAGTTGCTAAAATGATACAATTTCCTTGTCTAACTGTAACGGCACCGTCGGCTTGACGCGCCATTTTCCCTGTTTCGATCGTAACCATACGACCACCGCCAATATCGAATGTAACGGATTTTGATTGTAAAAATGACATGTAATAAATGTTTAACCAGCGAAACCATTTCGCTGATGATGAAAATTAAACATATACAAAGAACAATTCCCAACGGTAAAATACAGTTGGGAAATATTCAAATTTGTAAATGAAAATAAAATTATTTACGAAGACCTAATTTCTCAATAAGAGCTCTGTATCCACTAAGATCGTGCTTGCTTAAATAAGTCAATAAACGCTTACGCTTACCAACCATCATCATCAAACCTCTTTGTGATGAGAAATCTTTTTTGTTTACTTTTAGATGATTTGAAATGTGATTGATACGCTCTGTAAGCATAGCAACTTGTCCTTCAATTGATCCTGTGTTTGTAGCATTACCTCCGTAAGTTTGGAAAATGGTAATCTTTCTTTCGCTTGTTAAATGAGACATTTCTTTGTTTTTTTTTTAAAACCCTGTGTTTTATTTCTGTTTTTATCGGTTGCAAAGTTAATGATTCAATTTGTAATTCGGTAAGAATTTTAGAATAAATATTCAATATCTCAATTTAAAAGCTGCAAATTTGTATTATGACATTAAGTTTTGCCATAATTGGTTGCGGAAAAATTGCCAAAAGACATGCCGAACAAATTGCAAGGGTTGGGAATTTAATCGCCGTTTGTGATGTTGATTTTCAGCGTGCGCAACAATTGGCAACTGAATTTAACTGTAAAGCATATAATGATATTTCGGAATTACTGGCTGTAGAATCCAATGTGGACGTGGTTTGTATCTGTACGCCCAATTATTTGCATGCGCAACAAACGATCCTTTCACTAAATGCAGGCAAAAACGTGTTGTGTGAAAAGCCATTATCAATCAACAGTATTGACGCTGAAAAAATGATTCAAGCTGCTGATTTAAATCAAAAAAAACTATTTGTGGTAAAATCTTCGAGATACACACCGGTTATAGAGGAATTAAAAAAACAAATAGATTTTGGTGCGTTCGGAAAAATATATAGCTTTCAATTGAATTGCGTTTGGAATCGACCAAATCAATATTATTCGGAGAATTGGCGAGGTACAAGGGAACAAGATGGCGGAACACTTTATACCCAGTTTAGTCATTATATAGATGTACTGCTTTGGTTGCTGAATGATGATGCAGAAAGTTTTTCAGGATTCAGGACTAATCTATCAGGTAAAAACATCGATTTTGAAGATACGGGGGCCATTTCTGTAAAAATGAAATCAGGTACAATTGGAAGTATTCATTATACCGTAAATGCTTTTTCAAAAAATCAAGAAGTTTCATTATCAATTATCGCAGAAAACGCGACCATAAAGCTTGGGGGTGAATACATGCAAGAATTACTATATCAAATACCAGAGATTATTGATTTAAAAGCGTTGGCTCCCAATCAGTTGGCAAACGATTATGGGGCTTATAAAGGATCAATGAGTAATCACAACAAAGTGTACGATAATTTAATTTTGGCATTAAATGGCAAGGAAAGCAAACACATTGATGGGAACTCTGCGCTGAAAACCGTTACATTTATAGAAAATATTTATCAGCAAATTCCGCTTACAAATTGAAGCATTTAGTATTTACAGTGACCAATGAGCTCAATTACGACCAGCGAATGATTCGTATTTGTGAAACGCTTTCTTTTGAAGGGTACAAAGTTTCATTAATTGGTGTTCAATTTTCAAAATCACCCAAATTGATTGATAAAAAATTCAATCAACAAAGAATAAAATGCT
>CALQKL020000095.1 GCA_943331145.2 Chitinophaga pinensis | reverse complement strand
CATAAGCTTTGAAGCTCTCTTCGATTTGAATAGCCAGCTCGCGGGTTGGCGTTAAAATTAAAGCGCGAATGTTTTTTTCACCTGGTCTTTGTGCAAAAGGTTTGCTCAACAATTGGAGCATTGGAATCGCAAAAGCGGCTGTTTTACCGGTGCCTGTTTGCGCACAACCGAGTAAATCTTTTCCTTTTAAAATAATTGGAATGGCTTTTTGTTGAATGGGTGTGGGAGACGTGTAGCCTTCCTCGTGGAGCGCATTTAAAATGGGCTCAATGATTTGTAGTTCTGTAAATAACAAAATGAATTGATTAAAAAATGAGTGCGGAAATGGAAATAACTTCCATCATCAAAAAAGGTTGCTGAATCAGCGATTATTGGGAAAATAAATCATCAATAAAACCGGCTTTGTGCCGCGGAATAGTTTAAAGATAGGCTTTATTGCTCAATTGTGGAAGTTCTTTTTAATGCTCTACTCAAAACAATCAATCCAATCGTACCCGAAATCAACGACGCAATCAATACCATCAGTTTTGAATTGTTTGCTACAGTTTCATTTTTAAACGCAAGTATGGTAATAAATACAGACATGGTAAAACCTATGCCAGCTATAGATCCTATGCCTAAAATATGGCGCCAATTTAAATCTTTGGGCAATTGACAAAATTTTAAAACAGTAGCTAAATAAGTAAATAAAAAAATGCCAATGGGTTTACCAAGGATTAATCCCAATGCAATGCCTATTGTATAATTTTCTGAAATGATTTGCGAAATGCTGGCGTTTAAAAATATGGAGGTGTTGGCTAATGCAAATATTGGAAGTATAAAAAAAGCAACTGGTTTGTGTAAAAGATTTTGAAGGGAATATGCTTTTGAATCTTTAGCACCGTTTTCAAACGGAATTACAAAAGCCAATAAAACCCCTGTGATTGTTGCATGAATTCCAGAGTGCAACATAAAATACCACATGAATATTCCACCCATTAAATAGATGAAAAGCGAATTTACTTTTAGCTTATTTAGTATTATCAGTGCTGCATAAATGCCAAGTGCAAAAAAAAGATTCATCCAAACTAAAGACGTGGTGTAAAAAAAACCAATGATGGCAATTGCGCCAAGGTCGTCGATTACAGCAAGTGCGGTCAGAAATATTTTTAATGAAACGGGAACTCGATTTCCAAGTAATGATAAAATCCCCAATGAAAAAGCAATATCGGTTGCCATCGGAATGCCAAAGCCAGATTGTGTTTCTGTACCCCAATTAAAAGCCAGATAAAAACAAGCAGGAACAAGCATTCCACCGATTGCTGCTAATATGGGCAACATCGCTTCTCGTTTTTTGGATAACTCCCCATATAGCAATTCGCGCTTCAATTCCAAACCAACAAGTAGAAAGAAAACGGTCATTATTCCATCGTTAATCCAATGTTCTACGCTTTCACTAAACAATTGAATTTGCCAAAAATGATGATACGCCTTTCCAAAATTAGAATTCGTGATGATAAGCGAAAAAATGGTGGCAATAATTAAAACTATTCCAGTAGATTTTTCGCTTTTAAAAAAGTTATTTATGTACTTAGTGAAGTTCATCTATGTTTTAATAATTAATTTATTTATTGGGTTCAACATGAATCAACACATGTCCCAATTGTGGGATATCTTTTCTTAGTGTATCTTTTAAATTATGGGCAATTTCGTGTCCGATTTTCACGGTAATATTCCCATCAACAATGGCGTGAAGATCAACGTGGTATTTCATTCCCGCTTTGCGAATAAAACATTTTTCTGTATCCAAAACCCCATCAACTTTTATAGAAACATTTCTAATTTTTTCTATCAATTCATCATGCACATGTTCGTCCATAATTTCGCTAAGTGCAGGCCTGAAAATTAAATATGAATTATAAAAAATGAAAACCGCTGCCAATAATGCTGCCCAATCATCCGCCGATTCGTAACCTTTCCCAAAATATAACGCTATTGAAATGCCAATAAATGCGGCTATTGATGTAATGGCGTCGCTTCTGTGGTGCCACGCATCTGCTTTCAATGAAGAGCTATTTGTTTCCATTGCTTTTTTTATCACCAATCGATATGAAATTTCTTTCCAAATAATTAATGGGCCAAGAACGAACAGCGTCCATAGTTTTGGCAATTCGTGTTGTGTTCCAATATTAATGATGCTTTCGTATGCAATTATAGTTGCTGATGTAACCAGAAAACCTACAACTAAAAATGTAATCAATGGCTCTGCTCTTCCATGACCATAAGGATGATTTTTATCTGCAGGCCTGTTTGCATATTTCAACCCAAATAAAACCAAGATAGACGCAAAGATGTCTGTTAATGATTCAATTGCATCAGCAAAAAGCGCAAAAGAATTTCCAAAAATCCCAGCAATGCCTTTTATGATTGCAATACATGTATTTCCTATTATACTAAAATAAGTGGTGCGTATTGCTGTTGCCTCATTTGTCATTTTTATATATACATTTTAATGTGCTGAAACTTTTTATTTGTTTTTCATCTCTTCCATTAATTTCAAAATCTTATCCAATTTATCAATTTCAATTTTTGATAGTTGTTTTTGTAGTGCTTCAATTTCAATTTTTGCTTCAATATTGGTTTTGTAATCCGCAGCAGCTTGGATTCGATCACGGTCGTTTTGACGATTTTGCGACATCATAATAATGGGAGCAGCGTAAGCGGCTTGTGTTGAAAAAAGTAAATTCAACAAAATAAAAGGATATGGATCCCAATGCTTGAAATAAGCGATGACATTAACCATCATCCAAATTACAACAACAATAGATTGATAGATAATAAACCGCCAAGAACCCATACCGCTCGCTACTTTATCGGCTAATCGTTGTCCAATTGTTGATGCTATTTCATGTTCTTCGTGCCAAGTTGCCATCTTTTTATCTTGACCTTTTAATTGTATTATCTTTTTCATTTTAAATTTTTAAGAAGCTTATCTTAAAATTAATCTTATTTAATCAGCAATAAATTAAAACCTTTAACCATTATTTAAAAGTTATTCAACTAAATTTGCCCGATAAGTTAAAAATTATGAGAAAATTTTCTATGTTGATGTTGAGTGTTCTTGTTTCTGTAATAGCAAGTGCGCAGATAAATCCCACAGACGGAAAAATGAATTTTTCGCCTAAGGCTAACGATCATTTTATGGTTCAATTGAGTTCCGATCATTGGTTAAATACACCAGATAGCATTCAATCTAAAACAAAAAGCATTTCAAGAGGTGCTAATGTTTATGTGATGTATGACAAGTCATTCAAAGGAAATCCAAAATATAGTATTGCGTTTGGTGTTGGTATTGGTACCAGCAATATTTATTTAGACAAAATGAGTGTAAATATTAACGGAACAACGCCACAATTGGGCTTTAATAATTTAGATACCGTTTCTCGTTTTAGTAAGTATAAAGTTTCTACCGCTTATGCAGAAATACCGCTTGAATTCCGATATTTTTCAAACCCTAAAAATCCAAACAAATCGTTTAAATTGGCTTTAGGCGCAAAAGTAGGTACATTAATTAATGCGCATACCAAGGGAAAAACTTTGCTAAACGGGTCTGGCACAACCACCAACCAATTTACGCAAAAAGTTTCCGCAAAAGGATATTTCAACACTACACGTATTGCCGCTACAGCAAGAGTTGGTTATGGCAATTTTTCGGTTTTTGGGTCTTATAATTTAACCACTATGTTTAAAGACAATGTTGCCGCAAACATCAAATTGTTGCAATTGGGTATTTGTTTCAGTGGTTTGTAATATAATTGACAATTTCAATGTTAAGAATCCCGCTCTTTTGCGGGGTTTTTTGTTTGCTGTTGGGTTATCAACTATTTTTGCCTCTTAATTCTTGATTTTACTACCATGAGCGACGAAATAAAACACGAATGCGGTTTGGCTTTAATTAGATTGCGTAAACCGTTTAGCTATTATCAACAGAAATACAACAACGTTTTATACGGGCTAAATAAGCTGTATTTATTAATGGAAAAACAGCATAATCGTGGACAAGATGGTGCTGGTGTTGCTGCAATTAAATTAGATTCTGAACCTGGTTATCCGTTTCTATATCGGATTAGAAGCAATGCCCATCAACCCATTGCAGATTTATTTGAAAAGATAGGACAAGAAATTGCGGAAATAGAAAAACATCAACCAGAAATCAAGCATCACCCTGGATTAATGAAAGGGCATATTAATGTGATGGGCGAATTGTTGTTGGGACATTTGCGTTACGGTACACAAGGAAAAAATGATGTTGCTTTTTGTCACCCATTTATTAAAAAAGACATTATCCCCGCAAGGAATATGGCATTAGCCGGGAATTTTAATTTAGTAAATACGGAAGAGCTTTTTAAATTGATAAAAATTGATGCTGATGCATTTCAAAAACAAAGCGATTTAGCCGCAATGATGGAGGTGATACATCATTATTTGGTTGAAGCAGACAAACAAAATCCAGGAGAAATCAATATTGTTGATGTGCTTAAAAAATCCGTACAATTATTTGATGGTGGATTCAATTTTGCAGGAATCACAGGAAGCGGAGAGTCTTTTGTAGTACGCGATGCGCATGGCATAAGACCATCTTACTACTATATCAGCGACGATATAATTGTTGCTGCAAGTGAAAGAGCAGCCATAAGAACAGCATTCAACCTTGAAGAAAATGAGGTTAAAGAATTGATGCCAGGAATGGGATTAATTGTACATGAAAATGGTGACTATCAAATAGAGCAAATTATAGAAGCCAAAGAAAGAAAGGCCTGTAGTTTTGAAAGAATTTATTTTAGTCGCGGTAGCGATGAAAAAATTTATAGAGAACGTATAGCATTGGGATACAACCTCAGCAATATTGTACTCAACGCCATTAATCATGATTTAAGAAATACCATTTTTTCTTTTATTCCCAATACAGCTGAAACCGCTTTCTATGGTTTAATAAAAGGCGCTGAGGATTATCTCAATAAAATAAAAATTGAGAGAATTTTAAGTTGGGGAAATGATTATGATGCAGAGAAACTTTCCGAAATGATAAATCGGAAAGTGCGCATTGAAAAAATTGCCATCAAAGATGTAAAACTAAGAACCTTCATAACGGAAGACAATAGCCGAAACGAAATGGTTCAACACGTTTATGATATTACCTATGGAACAGTAAAAAAAGATGTAGATACTTTGGTGGTGATTGATGATAGCATTGTGCGCGGAACCACTTTAAAAGAAAGCATCATCCGCATGTTGGGCCGATTAAATCCTAAAAAAATTATTGTAGTTTCATCTGCACCACAAATACGATATCCCGATTGTTATGGAATAGATATGAGTAAACTGGGCGATTTCGTTGCGTTTCGAGCAGCGATTGCGCTTTTAAAAGAAAGTAACAATGATGGATTGCTCAACCAATTATTAGAAAAATGCAATGAGCTTGATAGCAATAAAATGCTTGATAGTGTAAATGTTGTTCGTGAAATTTATAAGCCATTTTCAACAAAACAGATTTCTGCAAAAATTGCTGAATTGATAACACCTGCGGATTTTAAAATTCCAGTAGAAGTTATTTATCAAAGCATTGAAGCACTGCACGAAGCTTGTCCAAACAATAAAGGGGATTGGTATTTTACTGGCGACTATCCAACCAAAGGTGGTAACCGTGTTTGTAATAAAGCATTGATGAATTATCTCGAAGGAAAAAATATCCGTGGTTATTAATCTAAACATGCAAAATGAAAACGCTAATAATCGTAAGACATGCAAAAAGCAGTTGGGCAAATGCTGATCAACCAGATTTTGAACGACCGCTAAATGACCGAGGAAATAAGGATGCACCTGAAATGGCCAAACGATTATTGGATAAAAAAATCAACATCAATCATTTGGTTTCGAGTACCGCAAAAAGAGCCATGCAAACTTGTGTTCATTTTTGTAAAGTATTAAACATTGCGAAAGAAGAAATTCAAAAAGAAGAAATTTTATATCATTCATCTTCAGAAACCATTCACTATGTGGTAGGAAAGATTAGTAATGAATTTGATACGGTTGCCGTATTTTGTCACAATCCCGGAATAACAGATTTTACAAATACACTTTTAGAAAAAATAAAAATAGATGATATGCCCACCTGCGGCATGTTTGCCGTAAAAGCAGACATTAATGATTGGAAGGCGTTTTATGCTGCCGAAAAAGAGTTTTTGTTTTTTGATTATCCGAAGCTAAACGTTTGAGAGGTTTGAGAGGTTTATGAGGTTGGCAGCGTTTTCCATTTATAAGCAACTATGATTTACAAAAAACTTCGTGCCTTTTTGCGCCGGTTTCCAAACCGGTGTCTACAAGAGGTTCAAAAAGTCAGACCGAAAATTGACTTTTGACTTTTTTTTCCTCATTCACATTCTGTTTCTCGCTCTAAATAAAATACTTCGTGCCTTTGCGACTTCGTGACTTCGTGTTTCAACGCCTTAGCACCTTTGCGTCCTTGCTCCTTTGCGAGCTTTGCGTGAAACAAAAAACTTCGTGCCTTGGAGCCTTCGTGTCTTTGTGTTTCAACTCCTCCGTGTTTCAACTCCCTTCACCTATCGGGTGAAAGGGGCTTTCAATTCAAAATACGCCGCTGATGGTTCGGGGTTAAAATAATAAGCACTCGTCTCTACAAACCCATGCTTGGCATATAGATTCATAGCAGGTTTCATGGTGTTTAACGTATCAAGCTTGATGGTTTTGTATTCTTTTTCTTTGGCGAAATTAATGGACAGTTTTAGCAATTTTTCTCCAATACCTTTTCGTTGAAATTCTGGTTTTACATACATGCGCTTTAATTCTGCAACACCTTCATCAATTTTTCTTACTGCCACACAAGCCACAAAATCATTTTCATGTTTGCATAAAATGATGCACCCATGAGGAGGACCGTACATGGTTTTAAGGATTTTTAATTCCTCATCAAATTTCTGAAATGAAAGATCAATATTCAACCAATAGGAATATTCTAAAAACAAATTCATCGCTGCTTCATATTCATTGGAATTAGAAACAAAAATATAATCAAGCATTTTTAAAATAATTTTTAATCGATATTATCACTTGTTTCATTATCAACGGCTGTCATTCTATTGACAAAATAAACACCCAAGAAAATACAAACCGCTGCGATGATTTTGGTTAAGTCGATGGTTTCTCCAAGAAAAATCATGGCGATAATGGTTGCAAATAATGGTTGCGAATAAATATAAGAACCTGAAACAGAAGCGCCTAAATGTTTAATGCCATAAAGGTTAAATAAATATGCACAAAAGGTTCCGCCAATTACAACCAAAGCCAAAGCACCATAGGCTTCAGGTGTATAAGTACTCCATGGTGTTTGAATAAATTCGGACCAACAAAACGGAAGCGCAACCACACAACCTAAAGTAAATAAAGTTCTTATTACAGTAAGTGAATCATATCTTTTCATCAATGGTTTAACCAATACAAAATAATATGAATAGCTGATTGCATTTACAATAATATAAAAATCACCGAGAAGAATATCTTTTGCATTACCAGAAGCGCTTCTTGAGAGTATTAATAATGTTGAACCTGCGATGCCCAATAATAATCCTATGGTTTTATTTGTTGTGAGTTTTTCTTTTAAAATCCATGCAGCAATTATTGTAATAAATATTGGGGTGGTTAGCATTAATAATGATGCGTGTACAGTATTGGTTAGTGAAAGACCTTTAATAAATAATAGCTGATTGATGGCTATGCCCAAAAGCGTACAAATAAAAAATCTTTTATAATGTATGCGATTGATACTTTCTTTATTTTTTGAGAAAAAATACATGATCCAAAGTAAAATGGTCGTGCCAATCATTCTACTAAAATTTAAACCAAATGGAAGTGTAAATTTATTATTGAACAAAAATTTTATGGCTGTAAAATTTATGGCAAAAAATACATT
>CALQKL020000094.1 GCA_943331145.2 Chitinophaga pinensis | reverse complement strand
CACTAACTATTTTTTCAAGCAATTGCTCAAATTCTGGAAAACGAATGCCTATTTTTTTGTGCTGTAAAAAGTGTTTTAAATTTTGCAAGGCAAATGGAATGCTCGTTAAAAAATGAGCTTTGCGTTCAAACAACCCTCTAAACCCATAAGCGCCCAATACCTGCAACAGTCGTATCAACACATAACCATTGTATTGATTTACAAAAGATGTTCTATCTATATCTGTTTCCAATTGTTCATCTACACAATCCATATAATATTGCAACAGATTATCTTTCCATTCATCACTTAAATTGGCTTTTGCTTGCCATAACAAAGAAGCTACATCATATTGAAGCGCACCCTTCATTCCGCCTTGATAATCTATAAAATAAACTTCACTATCTTTTACCATGATGTTTCTGCTTTGAAAATCGCGAAACATAAAATATGAAAAATCAGCATGGGCCAAATAATTGCTAATCGCTTCAAAATCACGTATCAACTTTTCCTTGTCGTATGGAATTTTTAATGTGTCGAGGAAATAATATTTAAAATACAAAAGATCACTAAAAATGGCTTGCTGTCCAAACACTTTACTTGTAATGCATTTGCTGTAATCTATATTTTTATCGCCATTGATTTGTAGGTTTGATAGGGCTTTCAACGATTTTTTAAAAAGCACATAAACTTCAGGCTGTTGTCCTTTCTCTTCTAATACATTTAGCAAATTTAAATTACCAAAATCTTCTTGAATATAAATGGTTTGATTTTCGTTTATGATTAGTATCTCTGGTACCGGCGCGCCAGTATTTTTGAAATGTTTGCTAAAATAAATGAAGGTTTCATTTTCTTTGGTATTGTTGCTAAATGTGGCAATATATGTTTTATCGCTTTCGCAGTGTATTCTAAAATAACTTCTATCGCTTCCACTTTGAGGAATATTTTCGATCCTTAAAATAGGTGTGGTATTAAATTTTAGCCAAAGCGATTTTATTGCCAATATGATATTTTCCATTGTTTATTTTATGGATGTAAAAGTAGATAAAAAAAATAGATGTTTGTTGTTTGGCGTTTGGCGTTTATTGTTTGTGGTTTGTTGTTTGGTGTTGGAACTATATCACTTTGATAATTGGTGATAACACCAACATCGGCAGGCGGAAATTCCCAACCTCTAAAACCTCTTTTCGTCCAACATCTATTTCGTTTGTTGTTCTTTTAATATTTACTTTTGCACCATGTGCTTTCATTATTCTATTACACAAAAAATGGCTACCATCGAAGATAATCTTCGTGTAAATTGGGAAGGGCAAGAATGGCAACCTGTTTATCATGCTTCTGGGTTTAGTTTTTTGCAAATGCCCGTGATTACACAAGCTGATCCGAAATATGTACAACTTTTTAATTGGGGTTTAATTCCTTCATGGGTTAAAACAAAAATTGATGCAGATAAATTAAAAACACAAACACTAAATGCACGCTCCGAAACAGCATTTGAAAAGCCATCATTCAGGTCGGGCATAAAATACAATAGATGCTTAATACCAGCAGATGGTTTTTTTGAATGGCGAGAAGTGGACAAGAAAAAATATCCGCATTTTATTTTCATGAAAAACAAACAAATGTTTTGTTTTGGTGGGATTTATGCAAATTGGACAGATCGTTTTACTGGTGAGTTGATCCAATCCTTCTCAATCCTTACAACGGATGCAAATCCAATGATGGAAAAGATTCACAATTCGAAGAAACGAATGCCTGTAATAATACCATCAAATGGCTATGAAAATTGGCTAGATAATAATCTTATGCCTAAAGATATTCAGCAGTTTTTTAAGCCCTTTTCTGATTCAGAAATGACATATCGTACCATTAGCAAGCTTATTACCTCAAGGGTGGAAAATAGCAACGTGCCGGAAGTATTGGAAAGGTGTAATTATCCAGAATTAGTAGAGATACAATAGGTTCAAAAGGTTCAATGTGTTCAATAAGTTCAAAAGGTTGGATGCATTAACCCACGCCAAACGCCAAACAAACAAAACAAACACCAAACACCAAACAATTTTAGTTGGGGCTAAGTATACTTACTTAGGGAAAAGTCCATAAAATACTTGATTTATAAAATCGCTTTACAAATAACTATGATGTAAATCATAAGGATCTTATGTTTGTATCAGATATCCAAAACAACAAAATCCAATTGTCCTAAAAAAAACCAAATTATCCATTCCAATGAAAAAAAACATGGCTTCAATATCCTAAAAAACAAAATCGATATTTAAGTATTCAACTGAAGCCATAAAAAAATCCGATTAGAATTTCTAATCGGATTTTTATTTTAAATAACTATAATTTGAATTAGCTGTGTAGTTTCTGTTTTAGCGTTTCTATTATTTCTGCAAATTTAGAAGCGTCTTGTCCACCAGCTGCAGCCAATGTTTTTTGACCGCCTCCACCGCCTACAATCATTGGACCTACGGTTTCTTTTATTATTTTATTTGCGTCTACATTTTTGGCTGCAATTACCGTTTCGCTGATACCTACAGCTACATTTGCTTTTCCGCCAATATTGCTACAAAGCACTATAAAATGGTCATGTAAGTGATGTTTCAAATCTGCGCACAATTTTTTTAATGCATCTGCGCTTGGCACTTCCACAATTTCGCCAATAAAACTAACATTGTTAATTATTACATCTTTCTGCAACAACTCATTTCTTATGCCAACCAACTGACGCGCTTCAAGCGATTCGATTCTTTTTGAAAGCGCACTGTTTTCTGCAAGCAAACCTTCAATTGCTTTTTGTATGTCTTTTGGATTTTTTAAAATTTCTTTTATCAAACTCAACTCATTGGATTGGTCTTGAATCATTTGTTCAGCTGCTGAACCAGAAACGGCTTCAATTCTTCTAACGCCTGCTGCAACAGCTGTTTCTGTTTTGATTTTAAAATAGCCAATTTCACCTGTAAAGCCAACGTGTGTTCCGCCACACAATTCAATTGAGTATGCAGGATCCATAATTACAACACGTACAGTATCTCCATATTTTTCACCAAACAATGCCATCGCACCCAAAGCAATCGCTTCGTCTTTGTGCATTGATTTTATGACAACTGCTACGTTTTCTCTAATTTTCTCATTTACTATTTTCTCAACTTTTTGCAATTCTTCATCTGTAACTTTTGCAAAATGCGAAAAATCAAAACGCAACTGCTGATCGTTTACCATACTGCCTTTTTGAGCTACATGATTGCCAAGTACTTGTCGCAACGCAGCATGCATAAGGTGTGTAACGCTATGATGTATTGAAATGTTATTTCTTCTTGAAGCATCTACTGTTGCGGTAACCTCTCCATTTAATTCAGCAGGAATATGTTCTGTAAAATGAATGATTAAATCGTTTTCTTTTTTTGTGTCAACAATTTCAATCACATTTCCATTTATGGTTATTGTACCTGTATCTCCAACTTGCCCACCGCTTTCAGCATAAAATGGCGTTTTTGCCAACACAATTTGAAACTGTTCTTTTCCTTTCCCAGATACTTTTCTAGTTCTTAAAATCTTAGTTTTTGTATCAAGTGTTTCATATCCAACAAAACCTTCGCTATTCCCTTCGTTGATGATTTGCCAATCTTCAGTATCTAAAGCTGTTGCAGCGCGACTTCTATCTTTTTGAATTTTCATTTCACTTTCAAATCCTTGCTCATCAACTTGCATGTTGTTTTCTTGAGCAATTAAAATGGTCAAGTCGATTGGAAATCCATAAGTGTCCAATAATTCAAACGCATCAGCACCACTAATGGTTTTTGTAGATGCAGATTGATTGATAACGGTATCGATTTTTTTCAACCCTTTTTCTAGTGTTCTTAAAAATGCTTCTTCTTCTTCTTTGATTACTTTTCCAACAAATTCGTCTTGTTTTTTCAATTCTGGAAACACATTTTCAAATTGAGTGGCAATTATTGGTAATAGTTGAAATAATAATGGTTGTTTGTAATCCAGATAAGAATAATAATAACGAACGGCTCTTCTTAAAATTCTACGAATTACATAACCAGCTCCCGTATTTGAAGGAAGCTGCCCATCAGCAATTGTAAAAGATATCGCTCTAATGTGATCTGCAAGTACTCTAAATGCGATGCTTTCTTTATCATCTTTTGCTTGATATTTCTTGCCTGTAATGTTTTCAGTTGCTTTTATTGTGCCGCTAAATACATCTGTATCGTAATTGCTTTGTTTGTTTTGAATTACCCGAACCAACCTTTCAAATCCCATTCCGGTATCTACATGCTTAGACGATAAAGGTTCTAATGTGCCATCTTTTTTTCGATTGTATTGGATAAAAACGTTGTTCCATATTTCAATTACCTGAGGATGGTCTTTATTTACTAGTGTTCTGCCCGGGGTATTTTTCCGTTCTTCATCTGACCTACAATCCACATGAATTTCTGTGCAAGGTCCACAAGGGCCAGTGTCGCCCATTTCCCAAAAATTATCTTTTTTATTTCCGTAAATGATTCTGTCTTCAGGTACAATTTTTTTCCATTCTTCCAATGCAATTGAAGATGAAGGGATATTTTCTTTTGGGTCTCCCTCAAAAACAGTAACGTATAATCTATCTTTATCTAATTTGTATACCTCTGTTAATAATTCCCAACTCCAAGCAATTGCCTCTGGTTTAAAATAATCACCAAAGCTCCAATTGCCAAGCATTTCAAACATGGTATGATGATAGGTATCTACACCAACTTCTTCTAAATCGTTGTGTTTTCCACTCACACGCAAACATTTTTGCGTATCTGCAATACGTAAAAAAGGAGCTGTTTTGTTTCCTAGAAAATAGTCTTTAAACTGATTCATCCCTGCATTAGTGAATAAAAGCGTAGGGTCGTTTTTGACAACAATAGGTGCCGATGGAACAATCTTATGTTCTTTGGATTGAAAGAAATCCAGAAAATGTTGTCTGATTTCAGAAGCCGTCATCATATTTGAATTGATTATGTGGGTTGTAAAATACAATTTGGGGTTATATTTGTAAATAAACAAAATTACAGCCCCTTGATTGTGGGTTGCAATTTAATGATTAAGGTTGAGTATTTAAAACCATCCTAAGTTGTTTTACATCCAATGAAGAAAATAAAATATTTTTATAACACGCATACGCTTCGATATGAAAAGCTAATTACCCCCATAAGGGTTAAATTGTTACGCATATTCGGCTTTCTTTCTGGACTATTGGTTGCATCTACAGTAGTTATTTACATGTATTTAAAGTTTTTCCCAAAACCTAAAGAAATCGAAGCCAATAGAAAATACGAAATTTTAAAAGAGAACTATAATCAAATTAATGATAAAGTAAAGTTGTTACAACAACAAATGGCAGATTTAGAAAAACGAGATAATGAAGTATATCGTTCTATTTTTGAAGCCAATCCATTACCTGATAGTGCGCGTGCTAAACTCATCGAACAACAAAAAGAGATTGACAAGTTGAAGGAAATGGATAACAATGAATTGGGGAAAGATGTAGCAAAACAATTAAATAATATCAGTGCACGAATTGAGTTTCAGATCAATAGTTACAATAATATTTCATCGTTAATAAAGGGACAGGATATAAAACTAGCCAGCATCCCTGCCATTCAGCCAGTTAGTAATAAACAATTGAGTAGAATTGCCAGTGGATATGGTATGCGTATTGACCCAGTTTATGGTACCCCAAAAATGCATAAAGGCTTGGATTTTACAGCTCCACAGGGTACTCCAATATATGCTACAGGAAATGGAGTGATAAAAGTTGCAGGCGCATCTACAGGAGGTTATGGTAATCACGTCGTTATTAATCATGGTTATGGTTATGAAACTTTATATGGCCATATGGTTAAAGTAAAAGTAACTACAGGTCAAAAAATTAATAGAGGGGAAGTAATTGGCTGGGTCGGAAGTACTGGAAAAAGCACCGGTCCACATTGTCATTACGAAGTACACATTAATGGGGATGTGGTAGACCCTGTTTATTTCTTTTATAACGATTTGAATGCCGAACAATACGATCGATTGCTTAAAATAGCTTCCAGCGGTAGCGCTAAAAGTTTTGATTAATTTCAATTTCTAGTAAAATGAAAAAAAATACACCATTACAGCTAAAGCAAACCTCTTTTAATTTTGACTTCCCAGAGTCAGAACCAGCATCCGAAAAAGTATCCGAAATAGATACAAAAGTCGAATCCGAAATCATATCTACAATTGTTGAAAAAGTCGAATCTAATGATTTGTCAGATCAGCCAACAACTTTCGCAGCAGAAGAAGAGCCCATAACAATTGATTTTACGCCAATTTTTGAAAAGAAAAAAGAGAAAGTAGAAAAGAAAAAATCTACTAGAGGCAGAATGAAAATCAGTGAGATGTCGGCAACAGTTGATTTAATTGATATTCCAGAGGATGAAGTTTTGTTTTCTAAAAGATATTATAGCATTGGGTTAGTATCAGAAATGTTTAAAGTAAATCATTCATTAATTAGGTTTTGGGAAAATGAATTTGATATTTTAAAGCCAAAGAAAAATGGAAAAGGAGATAGATTGTTTAGACCAGAAGATGTAAAGAATTTGAAGTTAATTTATCATCTTTTAAGAGAAAGAAAATATACCATTGAAGGCGCGAAAGAATTTTTGAAAAAAAGTAAATCCGCAGAAAAAAAATTCGAAATGATTGAAACATTAAAAAGTTTGAAATCATTTTTACATGAAATAAAAGCAGGATTATAAATTAAAAATTGATGAAATTATTAATAACAATTGCATTTCTTTTTTTTATGCAAAGTATGAATGCACAAACGCCATATACAATCGTTAAAGATGAAAAAAATCCAGGAGGATTAATTTATACTGGGTTGATTAATAAATATACCTTGATCAATGAAGCAAGTTTTACTTGGTATAACGATAATCAAAAGAATTACAAACCTTCTACCGAATTGCTAAACGGTTTTGAAGCCTCAAAATCTAAAGTAAATTTTATCATTTTTGGCGGGACTTGGTGTGATGATACGCAATTTATTTTGCCTAAGTTTTTCAAACTTCAGCAAATGAGCGGAATACCTGATTCTTCAATAAGTTTTTTTGGGGTAAATAGAGATAAGAAAACAATTGAAAATGTATCAGCAGCTTTTAACATCACAAACGTACCAACCATAATTGTAATGAAATCAGGCAAGGAAATTGGCAGGGTAGTTGAGTATGGAAAATCAGGAGAGTGGGATAAAGAACTACTTGAATTAATTAAATAATTGGTGTTGTATTCACCGAGTTTCCACCATCTGTATTGAAAATATTAATATCCCCACCAGCATTGGCTATCTTCAATACCATCGCATCCATTGATTCTTTTATGTACAGAATTAGCGATTGTTTCAAAACAAAATAATCTTCTATTAGTACATCTGAAGTGAAATATTCTACAGTAATTATGGTTCCTGCTTTTGTATAATCAGTTATATACACAGAGCTTTTGGTAATAACCTCTTTTTTGTTTTTTAAATAATTTTCAAGCAATTGAATGAATTCATTTATACTTTTAATTTCATTGCTATGACTCAATTCGATTTTGATTTCTGCTCTTCGTGCATTCCGCATACTCCAATTGTCAACCACACTGTCCACCATTTGCTTATTGGGCACCGTAATTAATGTATGCTCTACCGTTCTTATTCTTGTGCTTCTTAATCCAATTTCCTCAATTGTTCCCGTCGTATTGGTTTGATTGTTCACCTTCACAAAATCTCCAATAAAAAAAGGCTTGTCAAAAAAGATAATAAATGATGCAATCAGATTTTCAATACTTTCTTTTGCAGCTAAAGCTAAAGCCGCTCCAATAATACTTAAACCGGTTAATACAGCTCCAACATCAACCTTGAATCCAAATTTCAATATCATTAATACGCCAAAAATGGATACCACAGCTTTGGCAAAATCCCTGAAAAAAACAACAAGTTGGTCATCACTTTTTTCATTG
>CALQKL020000093.1 GCA_943331145.2 Chitinophaga pinensis | reverse complement strand
GCAGATATTTTTGTTGTCAATAAATCAGATCGAGAAGGTGCAGATGCATTTATCAATACACTAAAACAAATGCTTGCACCTGTATTTCATCACAAACAACAAGAAATTCCAATTGTAAAAACGATTGCTTCAACTAAAGAAGGGATTGAATTATTAAAGGAAAAAATTAATGCTTCTAATCAATCAAAGGTTAACGATAGAAAATCATGGTTGCTTGCAGAGCGGGCTTATCAATTAATTAGAAGTAAAAGAATGCAGGATGTTGAAAAATCTGCTTTGAAATCTGAAATAGAAAAAAACGAAGGATTAATAAACCTATATCAGTTTATAAAAAAATATTACTGAGAATCCCCTTGACTTTTCCACCAGCGATATGCAATTACACCAATAATGGCAAACGGAGCGAGCATCAAATAAAGTATACCATTGTTTAAACCCAACGCTGGTTTTTCGCCAAGTTGAGAAGCTGTTTTTGTGCACATCGAACATTGTGCTTTTGAAACCATGCTGATTAAAAAAATAATGCTAGTTAGAATAATATGCTGCTTATTTATTTTCACAAAACAAAGATACTTCTAAAAAATAAAACCACGAATGTGATTTAAATTGATGATGAAATTATTACATAAAAAATATGATGTAAAGGCGATTATTATGTCGAAGTAAAGTAAATAAATCAGAATGTAAACTGCGTAAAAAAGCCCAACAAAAAATGTCGGGCTTTAATATATAGATGGGTTAGTAAGTACGGGAACCAAATTCCCATACACAATATTAAAAATAATTTCTGCGATTAGAAAAAATATACACAATTATTTTATCAACATTTTTTTACTGTTTGTGGATAAGCGAAATTTAATTGTCTAATATTTTTTTAAAAATGTAAAAATAAATTTCCTGAGTTTAAAAATAAAAACGCTGAAAGTATTGATTTTACAAGTATTTCAGAAGAAGCATTAAAATTTAATGCAGTAATATTTTTGAATGCTGTTGTTGTAATTATTGAAAAAAAATGGACAGAAAAAAAATAAAAAAAAGCTGTCTCAAAATTATGAGACAGCCCTTTTTTTATAGTTTATACAATTATTGAGCCAAAACAAATTGTACTTCCGCTTGAATCTTTACTTCTTCACCAAGCAATACTCCACCCGATTCTAATGGCGCATTCCATACCAATCCAAAATCTGTACGGTTGATTTTTGCAGTTACATCAAATGCAATTTTTGTTTGTCCCCAAGGATCTTTTGCAGTGTCAGATTTTTCTACCAATAAATCTACTGATTTAGAAATTCCTTTTATGGTTAAATTACCATGTACTACAAATAGTTGATCATCTTTTTTTACGATACTGCTGCTTTCAAATTTCATAGTTGGAAATTGTTCAGCATCTAAAAATTCTGCTGATTTAATATGACCATCTCTTTGTTCGTTATTTGTGCTAAAAGAATTCATCTCCGCTTCAAAAATAACTTTCGATGTTTCGAAATTTTCTCCTTCATTGGTAATTGTAGATGTAAACTTTCCAAAACTTCCGTTTACATTACTGATCATTAAATGACGCACTTTGAATCCCACCTCTGAATGCGAGGCATCTAAATTCCATGTTGTTGTTGACATAATTATATTTTTTAGAACGCAAATATAAATACTTACTATAAATTTGCATAAAGTTACTATTTTGTTAACCAATATACTTTTAGTAAGTAATACCTAAAACATTGAATCATGCGGGAAAATAAAATTTTAACGAGCTGCCCTTTTAGATATACTTTAAACATCTTGCAAGGCAAATGGCGCTTTGCGATTATTTACAGTTTACTAAAAAAGGGCACGTTACGTTACAAAGATTTAGCCATTGATGTAAATGGTATTACACCTCGAATGCTGGTTAAAGAATTGAAAGAATTGGAAAAAGAAAAAGTCGTAAAAAGAAAAGCATATGCTACTGTGCCTCCTACGGTAGAATATAGTTTAACCCCTTATGGCAAAACACTCGAACCAATTATAAAATCGATGCAGATTTGGGGCGAAAACCACGCAGAAAAAATATTTACTTTAAAAAAATAATTACCGCTTTTAAAAACATAAAATACAAAACATGCAATTTCCTTCTCCTGTTTCTATTGAATGGATTTCCGAATTAATTGGCGCTACCATCTTAGGCGATAAAACCAAAAATGCAACTGGTATAAATGAGATACATAAGGTGTCTAATGGCGATTTGGTTTTTGTTGATCATCCAAAATATTATCAAAAATGTTTAAACAGCAACGCAAGTTTTATCATCATCAATAAAGCGCTTGACGTTCCAGAAGGTAAAGTTTTATTGGTTGTAGATCAACCCTTTGAAGCTTATTGTAAGATCGTAAATCATTTCAGACCATTTGAGCCAGCGTCTAAAAACATCAGTGATTCTGCCAAAATTGGAGAAAACACAAACATTTATCCAAATGTATTTATTGGAAAAGATGTGGTCATAGGAAAAGATACGATCATTTATCCCAACGTAACCATCATGGATCATTGCATTATTGGGGATCGAGTTGTCATTCAAGCTGGAACTGTTATTGGCAGCAATTCATTTTATTATAATGGAAAAAAAGACAGAGAAGTTTGGTATAAAAAAATGCCTGATTGTGGACGTGTAATTATTGAAGACGATGTTGAAATTGGCGCTGGTTGTACCATTGATCGTGGAGTTAGTCATGATACCGTAATTGGTAAAGGAACCAAAATGGACAACATGATTCATATAGGACATGATACCGTAATTGGACACAACTGTTTGATTGCTGCACAAGTAGGCATTGCCGGTGTTGCCAATTTAGAAAACGGCGTTACCTTATGGGGACAAGTTGGTGTTAGTAAAACATTAACCATTGGTGCCAACGCAGTAGTGTATGCTCAAAGTGGTGTTGGTGGAGATTTAGAGCCGAATAAAGTTTATTTTGGATCACCAGTACAAGATGCAAAAACCAAATCACGTGAATTGGTTTGGGTAAAACGTATTCCAGAGCTCTGGGAAAAAGTGATGGGGAAGTAAGGCGAGATGATGGAAGCAAGAAGGTTTAAATCACTTCGTTGGTTTAATAGTTTAAGGGTTTAACGTTGGAAGCATTTACCCTTTGCGTCTTTGCTTCATTGCGAGCTTTGCGTGAAACCATATTTATTTTTTACTTTTGACTTAATAATCAACTCATGCAATTAAACATAGAAACTCCCGCATTATTATTTTCTGCTACAACTTTGATTCTATTGGCTTATACCAATCGGTTTCTTACCATTGCGCAGCTTATAAGGGAATTAAAAAAAACATATAATAAAGAAGAAAATAAAAATATCTTACTTGAGATTAAAAACCTCAACCTAAGATTGACGCTTATCCGTTATATGCAACTGATGGGTGTACTTTGTCTATTTCTTTCTGTATTTGCGATGTTGGTTTTGTTTTTAGGTCATCAATTAATTGGCATCTATTTATTTTCAAGCAGCATGTTGTGCTTGCTTATTTCTTTGGGTTTATCATTCTGGGAAATCAGTATCTCTGTTAATGCACTAAGATTACATTTGGGCAATTTGATTGATGAATAATTAAAATAGAAACTTACTCTAAATAGTTTTTCCCTTTTTCGAAAATCAGATTACGCATTTCGTAACCATTCAATTTATCATGCAAATAGTTTTGCGTGAAATTGAGAAAATGAGAAATTTGGTACTACCCTGCTGTGTGTGTTTTTTATTCTTGAACACAGCATTTGCGCAAGAAACATCAAAAAATACAGACAGCCTTGCTTATAAAAATCTTCCCGACATTACCATTGTTGGAAAAAACAGCAATTCAGATATTCAACAAATGCCAGAAATCGTTGGCACCTCTATCTATGCTGGAAAAAAAAGTGCGTTGATTTTAATCGATAATGTTCAAGGCAATGTGGTCAATAACAACATGCGTCAGGTTTTGGCAAAAACACCAGGCATGCATATTTGGGAAAGCGATCCAAGTGGCATTCAAATTGGCATTGCTGCAAGGGGACTAAGCCCGAATAGAAGCTGGGAATTCAACATCCGTCAAAATGGTTACGATATTGCCGCTGATCCTTTTGGATATCCAGAAGCTTACTATAATCCACAACTACAAAGCGTTCAACGTATTGAAATTATTAGAGGTCAAGGTTCGCTTCAATATGGGCCACAATTTGGTGGCATGGTGAATTATATTTTAAAAAATGGAAGTGAAATAAATAAACCTTTTGAATTTGAAGTACACCAAACCATTGGCAGCAATGCATTACAAAATAGCTACAACGCCATTGGAGGTAAAACAAAAAAGATAAATTACTACGCCTTTTATAATTACAGAAATGGAAATGGTTGGAGACAGAATAGCCGCTTTTATTCCAATTCTGGATTTGCAACGTTTTCTTATGCAATCACACCTAAATTATCTCTAACCGCTGAATTAATGTTGTCGCATATTAGAAGTCAGCAAGCAGGTGGATTAACAGATGCTCAATTTAAATCAGATGCAAAACAAAGTTTAAGAAGTAGAAATTGGTTTGACATCACTTGGTGTACACCCGCAGTTATCATCAATTATGATATGGGTTCTAATAAAAGATGGATAACGAAATTATTTGCAACCATAGGTGATAGAAATAGCGTAGGATTTACGCCATCAATTACCGTTAGCGATTCTTTAAACACAACAACTGGAGCATTCAACAATAGAACTTTATTAGCAGATCAATATAGAAATATAGGCGTTGAGAGCAGGTGGATTTCGGATTACAAAATGGGCAAACTTCAAAATACTGCTTCCGTTGGGATAAGATTATATCAAGGATTAACACATAGAAAAGGAAATGGAGTTGGAACGAATGGCGCCGATTATGATATGGCTTTGATTGGTAATTATCAACAAGACATAAATTTCAAATCTAAAAACGCAGCTATTTTTTGTGAAAATTTAATTCGATTCTCAAAAAGATTATCCGTTATTCCTGGATTTAGATTTGAAACATTAGAAGGTTCGGCATCTGGTAGAAGCGGAATTGCTTCAAATGGAGATTACATCATGTTGCAGCAAATCAATAGAAAGCGAAAATTTATTTTAGCTGGTATTGGAATGGAATATCAATTTTTAAAAGGAACCGCATTTTATACAAACTTTTCTCAAGCTTATAGACCTATACAATTTGCAAATTTACAAGCACCGCCAACAACAGATGTTATCGATCCCAATTTAACAGATTCAAAAGGATACAATTTCGATTTGGGTTACCGCGGAAAATTAAAAGATTTCTTACAATTTGATATAAGCGTTTATCGTTTAAAATACAACAATAGAATTGGTACGATTACACCATCTGGCGCAAATTATCGACTTGTAACAAATGTGGGAAACAGCAACAGCAAAGGAGTTGAAAGTTTTTTTGAATTCAATCCTATTAAAGCGTTTAAAATAAATACACATTTTGATTTAAGCATTTTCAATTCATATAGTTTTATTGACGCCACTTACTCAAACAATCATAAAGATGCTTTGATAAAAGGAAATCAAGTAGAAAATGCACCTCGACATATTGTACGAACTGGAATTAGTTGTGGATTTAAAAACGTTTTGTTTACAACACAATTTAATTATGTTGGAAAGTGCTTCAGTGATGCCAATAACACAATCAAAGCTTCTTCAAATGGACAGACTGGTTTAATACCCGCTTATAAAATTTTTGATGCTACATTACAAATTAAATTGCCAAATCGAATCATCATAAAAACAGGTATCAACAATTTATTGAACGAAAAATATTTTACCAGAAGAGCTGGCGGATATCCTGGACCGGGTGTTTTGCCTGCTGATGGAAGAACAGCATTTTTATCGTTTGGAATAAAGTTGTAGAAAAAAATCTGTTTATATCTTTACACCTTATGAATAAAAAAGTAATCATCACTGGAGCAAGCGGCATGATTGGCGCCATTTTGCTTAACCTTTGTATCAACGACGATTCCATTTCAGAAATCATTTCTTTGGTTCGTAAGCCAAGTGGCATCAACCATAATAAGCTAAAAGAAATTGTAATTTCTGATTTTTTAAATTACGATTCTTGTAGTCAATATTTTAATGACGTAGATGTAGTATTTTATTGTTTAGGTGTTTACACTGGAGCAGCAGCAGCCGATCTATTCAGAAAAATTACAGTTGACTATCCTATTGAATTAGCCAAATCTGTTTATGCAAAATCTCCAAACGCAAGATTCTGTTTATTGAGTGGACAAGGCGCAGACAATTCTGAAAATTCTAAAGTTATGTTTGCCAGAGATAAAGGTGCTGCAGAAAATGCATTGTCAAAAATTGGATTTGCATCGTTCATCAGTTTCAGACCAGGGTATATCTATCCTGTAGAAAAAAGAATTGAGCCGAATACGATGTATAAAATAATGCGTTGGCTTTATCCAATCATAAAATTAATGGGAAAAAATGTTTCTATTGAATCTACTGCTTTAGCCAAAGTGATACATTTTGTTGGGTTACATGGCGCAAGCAAATCCATTTTAGAAAACAATGACATGCGCGATATTGAAATAAAGATTTCTACAAAATAATTCACCGCATATTAAAACTCAACAATAAAGCCAATTGTAGGACGAACATTTGGGTCATCATTTTTTACAAATGTTGGAATGCCATTGCTTCCATCAGCACGAATTGGCAAACCATCTGTTGTTTTAAATGTTCTGTTATCTGCAGTACGCATAAATGTGTATTCAGGAATAGAAGGATTTTTTGCAACATACCAATTGGTTACATCTAAGAAAAGATCCAACGTGATTTTTTTAAAGTTCCACTTCTTATCAATACGAACATCACTGCTATTAAAACCATTTAAGCGTTGGGCATTTAATTTTGCATAATCTAAAGTTCCTTTTCCTTGTGAAAGATAATTGACCCTAGAAACCACCTCATCAAATGGCGTGTAAGGCGCGCCACCTTGATAACGAAACTTCAATCCCAATTCCCAATTGTGTTGAAATTTATATCCCCAAGTAACCGAAAGCAAATGTTTATTATCCCAACTGCTCGAAACCAATTTACCATTTGCACCACTATATAAACTTCTATAAAAAGTATAAGATAAAATTCCAAAGAATTTCTTTGTCAATTTTTTCTGTGCAAAAAACTCAATACCATAAGCATTCCCTTTACCATTGGTTAATACGGCTTCATTTCCAAGCAATGTAAAATCTGTTCCTAAATTCGCCAATGAAATGCCGTTTCTAACTGAAACAGGCGAATTATTGTATTGCTTGTAAAAACCTTCTAACGTAATGCGCAAAGCATCATTTGGAAGAAATTCAACCCCTGTAGTATAATGTGTACTGCTTTGATATTCGATATTTTTATTTACAAGCGAATTGTTTTCAGCATAACCCAAAATAGTGTACGTAGGTATTTTGTAATAAATGCCTGCAGAAGCATTCCATGTCCATTTGTTTGCCAAAACATAACTCACAGATAATCGTGGTGATAATGTTCTTAAGCCATTCATACCGCTTGTGGTAAACGTGTTTACATCTGATCTTATGCCAAAACTAACGCCCAAACGATTGTCTATAAATCTATTCCCTATTTGTGCAAAAGCGCCCAATCTTACAAAAGGTTTTAAAGGACTTTGGAAATTTTGAATCAATTTATTTTGAATGATTGTGTCATTAGAGTCTCTGATTTCTTTTAAAATAACCGCAAATGAATTGTTGGTGTAAGATGCCAATTGAGCGGATGCACCATAAGAAATTTTCCATCCATTGATGTTTTTATTCACATCAAATCTTAATTTATTTTCGTTTTCAACGCTAACAATATCTAAGGTTTTGCTTTCTGGAGTTGGGTTTTCATTGTCCTCATATTTATTAATGGTGTTATTGAAACTTGTTCTACTCAATGATAAATTCCAAAAGCCATTTGGAATACTTTTTTTCAATGAAGCACCAATGGTATAATTCCACTGATTTACATTCACGTTTGAATTTAATGCATATAATT
>CALQKL020000092.1 GCA_943331145.2 Chitinophaga pinensis | reverse complement strand
GGATCATTTACAGACATTGATAAACGCGCAAGAGTAAGTGCTGTGTATAATATTTTTGCTTTTGCTATGCTTTTTCCAAGCATTTGGATTATTCCAAGATTGGTGGGAAGCTTGCATCCAGGTGCACCTGGTTCGGATAGTGGCAATCCAGCTTTGAATAAAAATGATATGGACGCTATGATGAGAATGGTATTTTATCCTGCCGTAAATGGATGGACATTGTTGGGCGTTTGGATAGCCACATTAAAAATCAGAATTTCAATTATATCTGAGAAAAATATTTTTGAGGATAAAAAAATGGATTAATCTACATTTATGAAGAAGTTAATTTTAATCGTGATTGTTTGTTTATGTTCATCATTAGCATTTGCACAAAACAAACCCGAAATGGCTGATGTAATGCGAAGCAATGGAAAGATTTACGATGTTGTTGCTGTTTGCTTAACGATATTAATTGGTCTTTTTATTTATGTATTTATGGTAGACAGAAAAATTTCGAAAATCGAAAAAAATAAATAGTTTTAGAAATATTTTATTCATTAGAAAAATAAAAACCTACAATATGTCATCAAATCAACCGTACAGTTTTTTTCAGAGTGTTGAAAAAAGCTTCGACAAAGCAGCCAAGTACACAAAATGGGACTTGGGTATTTTAGAGCAAATTAAAGCTTGTAACAGTGTTTATCAAATGCGTTTCCCGGTAAAAATGGACAATGGAAATATCGAAGTTATTGAAGCTTATCGTGTGCAACATAGTCAGCACAAATCTCCTTGTAAAGGAGGTATTCGTTTTAGCGACGAAGTAAATCAAGATGAAGTAATGGCATTAGCCTCTTTAATGACGTACAAATGTGCGATTGTGAATGTGCCATTTGGTGGTGGTAAAGGTGGACTCAAAATCAATCCACGTAAGTATTCTGTTTATGAATTAGAAAAAATCACCCGTAGATATACTGCAGAATTGGTAAAGAAAAATTTCATTGGCCCTGGTATTGATGTACCCGCTCCGGATTATGGAACTGGTCCAAGAGAAATGGCTTGGATTGTGGATACATACGCTTCATTAAAACCAGGTGAAATAGATGCTGCTGGTTGCGTAACAGGCAAGCCAATCACACAAGGTGGTGTTCGTGGAAGAACTGAAGCTACAGGTCTTGGTGTATTCTTTGGTATTCGTGAAGTATGTAACATGCCAGATGTAATGCAAAAACTTGGATTAACCACTGGAGTAGCCGACAAAACGGTTATTGTACAAGGTTTAGGAAATGTTGGATATCATTCTGCGAAATTCTTCCGTGAAAGTGGTGCAAAAATTATTGCATTGGCTGAATATGAAGGTGCAATTTTTAATGCAGATGGTTTAAACGAGGAAGAAGTATTTCAACATAGAAAAGCAACTGGATCGATTTTGAATTTCCCAGGTGCAACCAATTTAGCAAAAAATACAGATGCTTTAGAATTGGCTTGCGATATTTTAATTCCTGCGGCATTGGAAAATGTAATTAACGGTGAAAACGCACCGCGTGTTAAAGCAAAAATAATTGGTGAAGCTGCCAATGGCCCATGTACACCAGAAGCGGATGAAATATTTACACAAAAAGGTATTCTTTGCGTACCTGATATGTACTTGAATGCTGGTGGTGTAACCGTTAGTTATTTTGAGTGGTTAAAAAACCTTAGCCATGTACGTTATGGTCGTATGGAAAAACGTTTTACTGAAAATTTAAACACCAAAATACTTGGACAAATTGAAGAGCTTTCTGGCAAAAGAGTTTCTGATGCAAATAGAGAGTTCATCATGCACGGACCAGAAGAACAAGATTTAGTGCATAGTGGCTTGGAAGAAACCATGATATCTGCAACACGTGAAATCATGGACATCTGGAAATCAAATCCTGAAATTCCTGATATGCGTACTGCTGCTTATGTAAGTGCCATTAATAAAGTAGCAACCAGCTATTTAGAATTGGGCATTTTCCCATAATAAATAATCATTCGAATATTTAAAACCGCTCTCCAAAAGGGCGGTTTTTTTAATTTAACCCGGATTTTAGCGTACATTTGTCAAAACCCTGTTGTAAAAACAGTATTAACTTCAACCATTATGAGCCAATCGCCATTCCAGAAATTTACGAACAAGAAAAAAAATAGTGCCGTAAAAGAAGCATTCAGACAAGAGAAAAAGAAAGCCAAAAAAGAAAGAGCCGCATATTTCGATAAAGTTAAGGAAGAGAAATATCAGGCAAGAATGGCTGCTAAGAATCCAGCGTTAGCCGCTAAAAGAAATGATGAAAAGGCAAAGGCTGTTTCAAAAGAAAAAGTAACTACAAATAAAGACGGTAAGCCCGCAGCAAAATCTACAAAAGGAAATCCACCTACAGGTATAATGCCGTTGAATAAATATCTGGCGCATTGTGGGGTATGCTCTCGTAGAGATGCTGTTACGATTATTGCAGAGGGCAATGTAAAAGTAAATGGTGCAATTGCAAAAGAACCAGGTTATAAAGTGTTAGATACTGATGAAGTGATTTACAATGGCAAAAAATTATTTGTCACCAAGAACCTTCAATACATTTTATTAAACAAACCCAAAGATTATATTACTACAACTGATGATCCTCAAGGCAGAAAAACAGTTTTGCAATTAATCAAAAGTGCTACTGAAGAAAGGGTTTACCCAATTGGACGTTTGGATAGAAATACATCAGGCGTTTTGTTGTTAACCAATGATGGCGATCTTACACAAAAACTATCTCATCCAAGTTTTGAAATTAAAAAAGTATATGAAGTAAAACTCGATAAGCTACTCACGAAAAACGATTTCGAAAAAATATTAACAGGTTTGGTTTTAGAAGATGGTCCAGTATTGGTGGATAGTTTGGCTTACGCTGATTCGAAAGATAAGTCTATAATTGGTATTGAAATACATAGTGGTAGAAATAGAATTGTGCGTCGTATTTTTGAACATTTGGGATACGATGTAAAAGGATTAGACAGGGTAATGTATGCTGGATTAACCAAAAAAAATGTAGAACGTGGCAAGTGGAGATATTTAAGCGAAAAAGAAATTCGATTGCTTAAATACATGAACGCATCTAAAGTAAAGGAAAAAAAATAGCTCGTTTTGAATAATCAAATCCTGAATATCATTTATGAAGATGATAACTTCATTGCAATAAACAAGCCTGCTGGTTTGCTTTCTATTCCTGATAGAATGCAATCAGAGCCTTCATTGAAAGATTTATTATTAAAAAAATATGGTTCGATATTTACGGTTCATCGTTTAGATAAAGACACCAGTGGCATTATCATTTTTGCTAAAAATGAACAAACCCATAAATATTTTTCTCAACTTTTTGAAGGACGAAACATTGAGAAATATTATGTTGGTGTAGTCATTGGCATGCCAACAGAAAGCTCAGCCTTAATAGAGGCGCCAATTTCGGAGCATCCGCTTCAAAAGGGCACAATGTGTATTCATAGAAACGGAAAGCCCTCATCAACCTCCTATGAGGTTATGGAAGCCAATAAATATTTTTCGTTGGTGTCTTTTCAATTACATACCGGAAGAACCCATCAAATACGTGTTCACTCAAAAAGTATTGGACATCCTTTAGCTTGTGATCCAATTTATGGAGATGGCAAGCCCGTTTTACTTTCCAGTGTAAAAAAGAACTTCAAACTCAGCAAACATGAAGATGAAGAAAGGCCAATGATAAATAGATTAGCGCTTCATTCTTATAAATTGATATTTAATGATGAAAATGGCAAGCCATTTGAATTGATTGCAGAGGTTCCGAAACAGTTCTCTGCGCTGATGAAGCAGATTAAGAAATTCAATACGTAAAGAAAAACTTAGGCAACATTTTTATACTTTTTTAAGTCTATTCAAAAAATAATTTTATGAAAAATTGGTTTTTAGTTTTTGCCGTGCTTTGTGCTTATATGATTGTTACGCCTGCATTTCAATGTGGTGATCGTTACCCAGAAGACAATTGTACGAATTACGTTTCAGATACGGTTTACATTCCAACAGAAATATCTAACCATATAAACGGCATCAACATTTACGATACCATAAAATTCTCATCCACCATTTCAGATACCCTTCAACCTAGAAGCACAAGTCAATTTGTATATCCATTTACCGCATTAAATTCAAATATTCAAGCTTTTAAAGTTGTAAATAATGGATCGGGGCCAATTTTAAATTATGCGAATATTGAATTCAATCCCCTTGTTTTTGAAGGACAATTTCAAAATTATTTTAGCCAAGGATATGGGTTTTTATACAATAGAAACGAGCCTTTAAATTATTTGAAAGTAGGACTTGTAGCAGGTAGAAGTGGCTTATACTTATGTACGGTAAATACCAACAACAACTATTATGATTTTATTATTTACCAAACTTGTAGCCAGTATAAAGTATTCAATTATATTCAACCAGCTCAGCAGCAAAAACAATATTGGGATAGCTTGGGCATTAGCGTATTAAGATTAAATGGGAATTACAATCAAGAAATTGCCAAGAAATCAGATATGAACTATTTCTTTGTACGCGTGAATTAAATCCAGTCTAATTTAAATTTACTTCCCGCCTTTTAGCATTCTTGACTTGATAAATAAACTATTAATGCTCTTGTTTTCGTAAGCGTTTCTTAAAGCAATAGCAAAAAGCTCATCTGTAGAGAGTACTTTAATTTTTGGGGTTTGTTTTTTTAGCGGAATGGTATCACAAACAACCAATTCTTGTAAAACACTATTTTCAATATTTTCGTATGCATTGCCACTTAACACTGGATGTGTACAAAAAGCACGAACACTTTTAGCCCCTTTTTCCATCATTAATGCAGCGCTTTTAGCTAAGGTTCCGCCGGTATCACAGATGTCATCAATCAATACGATGTTTCTATCTTTTACATCCCCTATCACCACCATACTAGAAATTTCGTTAGCACGTTTTCTATGCTTGTCACAAATAACCATATCCACTTCAAAAAACGAAGCCACTTCTCTAATACGATTTGCACTTCCAACATCTGGAGCAGCAAAAGTTAAGTTTTCTAATTGTAAACTTTCGATGTAAGGAATGAATATTGCAGATGAATCTAAATGATCAACAGGAATATCAAAATAGCCTTGAATTTGTGGTGCATGTAAGTCCATAGTTACCACTCTATCGGCACCAGCTGCAACCAACATATTGGCCACTAATTTAGAGCCAATTGCCACACGAGGCTTATCTTTTCTATCTTGACGAGCATAGCCATAATAAGGCATTACAGCAATTACTTTGTATGCGGATGCTCTTTTTGCGGCATCAATCATTAAAAGCAATTCCATTAAATTATCTGTAGGCGCAAAAGTACTTTGAACTAAAAAAACAAACTTACCTCTGATACTTTCTTCAAATTCTACCCCAATTTCACCATCACTAAATTGCTGGATTTTAACGCTTCCAATTTTTTCTCCAAATTTTTTTGCAATTTTTTCTGCTAAATAACTAGATCCTCTTCCGGAAAATATTTTTGCGTTTGATTCCATTTTATAATTTATTTCAGGTAAAATTAATTAAGCAAAAGTATGTTTAGTTTGCTGCATTAAATATTAAATTTTCATGAAAAATATTAACAACACTTCCACATCTATAAAAAATTGGAGTAAAGACGATCAGCCTTATGAAAAAATAAAAAATTTTGGTCCAATGCAATTGAGTAATTCTGAGTTGTTGGCTATTTTAATTAAAAATGGAAACAAAAATAATTCTGCTATAGATTTAGCTAAAGCAATAATGATGCGATGCAACAATTGCTTGAATGAATTGGGAAAGCTTTCTTTGATTGATTTTCAAAAGATAAATGGGATTGGCGAAACAAAATCAATAACAATTATGGCAGCGTTAGAAATGGGTCGTAGAAGGTTGAATTCAGAATCTGTTTTAAAACAAACTATCAAAGGAAGCCATGAAGTTGCTCAATATTTAAACGAAAAATTCAAAGATTTAACTTATGAGGTATTTGCTGTCTTGTTTTTAAACCAAGCCAATAAAATCATTCATTTTGAAGTCATCAGTAAAGGTGGAATTACAGGTACAGTAGCTGACCCTAGAATTATTTTACGAATGGCACTTGAACTTATTGCAGTAGGCATTATCCTTTGTCATAATCATCCATCAGGCAATTTAAATCCAAGTAATGCAGATAAAGCCATCACAAAAAAGATTGGAGATGCAGCTTCTTTGATGGATATAAAATTATTAGACCACATCATTGTGAGTGATGAAGGTTACTTTAGTTTTATGGAAGAAGGATTGATATAATTGATTATGCCATACCCGTTGGACCACCGAAATTAAATGGAATTTCAACTGATTCCATATCCTGAATCGTGCCATTAGCCGCTTCAAATTTCTTTACGTTATCAATCATCGCTTTCATAAATCTTTTAGCATGAAAAGGCGTTAGAATGATTCTGCTTTTTACTTTGCTTTTTGGAGAACCTGGCATAACGTTTACAAAATCTACTACAAATTCTGCATGGCTATGTGTGATGATGGCTAAATTAGCGTAAGTACCCTCAGCGATTTCTTCTGAAATTTCAATGTTCAATTGATTTTCTACTGGTTTATTATCCGACATTTTTGTAAAGATTATTTTATAAAAAAAAGACCACCGAAACCGATGGTCTTTTTTAATATTAAAGATTGTATTAGTTCAATTTAATGATCTCTTCAGTTACTCTGAAGATTTGTCCACTAGTACCTCCTGGGTAACCATATCTAACTCTAAATTCGTGTGTTGCTGGATCGTAAACATTGTTACATTGATCAGCACTTGGCCAAGCACCAGTAAAACCTGTTGCAGTTCCATCTAAGTTTTGAGCTGGCAAACCACTTGTGAAGATGTTAATCGGTGTACTTCCTGGAGCTTGAGAAATGGTTAAAGCACCAGTTCCTGGGTCAACAGTAAAAATAGCAAAGTAACCACTACCACCTAAATCACCTAATTCAACTTCAACTGAATTAGGACCAGTTGTAGCTAAAGTTTTAGGTCTGTTTGTGATTGCTCTTGGAGCTGTTGGGTGATAAAAATAACCGTTAGCAGTATATTCACCATCATAAATATTTTTAACAGTGATTCTAACTAAAACTTCTTTCATATTGCTTGCAACTGTAAAACCATTGCTCGCACTTACCAATTCAAGACCTAAACCGTAAGTTAAGTTTGGATCTAAATCAGAAGCTCTTGGACTAGAGATATCTAATGTATCTAATAATTTTCCTGCTTTTATAGTTGCAGTTAAATTAGTAGTATAAGCACTAGCTGGTAATAATGTTAAATCAGGATCAGCAGCAACCAATTCTGGTTTAAGTGCAAATTGTACAGTAACATCAGATGATTGAGCACCAATAGTTTCTAATGCAACGATTGGAGCGGCTAATATTTGTGGTGCATCTGATGATAACAAGCCGTAATCAACAGAACCTGCAATTGATTGAGGTAAAGAAACACCTTTCTTTTCGATAACTTGGATTCCGTAATCTCCATTATCAAAACCTTTGTCTTTAAGACAACTAGAGAATGCAACAGTCATTGCAACTCCGAAGAAACTTAGTTTAAAAATATTTTTCATTTTATTTATTTTAATTTTTAATTGGTAATGGAAATTATTGAAGATCCCAGAATACTTTTGATGTAAATACGCTTATAGAACCTTGTGTGTTTACGTTAGCTTCATTGAAACTATATTCTGATTGTGGGTAAAACAATCTAACTGGAATTGAAGATGCAGCTCCAGATAATGTTGATAATTGTGTTGCCCAAACACCAGTATTCGTTTGATCATAAGAAACACCTTCACCATAAACGATATCTGTTCTTCTGTAATCAGACCATACTTCGAACGGAGCAATACCATTTAAAGCGAACCATTTTTGAGAAATGATTGTATATAAACCACCATCAACTAAATTACCGATTGTTGGATCAACAGTTGCAGTATAATCAACGTCTGCATAACCAGAATTTCCATTGATGTAAGTTGTTGCAT
>CALQKL020000091.1 GCA_943331145.2 Chitinophaga pinensis | reverse complement strand
GAAGAAACATTAAACATAAATGGAGTTTTATTTAGATTGATTGATACTGCAGGAATCCGAACAGAAAGTGTAGATGTGATAGAAAATATTGGTATTGAAAAGAGCTTAGAGAAAATGCGTTCAGCTGATGTGGTGATGTATATTTTTGACAAACAAACAGAAACTGATGATTTATTAAAACAACAAATTGAAATATTTAAAGAGGCAGGCATAAAATACATTTTAGTAGGAAATAAATCAGACATGGGAAATGCGGAGATTGATTCTATTGATCAAATATTTTCTATTTCAGCAAAAGAGAATCTAGGTATAGAAACATTAAAAGAAGCGTTGTATCAATCCACTGTAAATAATTCGGTAAACACGGATAACACCATCGTTACAAACTCTAGACACCTTCAAGCGTTGTTACAAATGAAAGCATCTTTAAAATCCATAAAAGAAGGCTTGGATAATAATATTCCTGGTGATTTATTATCAATCGAAATTCGTACTTGTTTATTTCATTTGGGAGATATTACAGGAGAGGTAACGAGTGAGGATAAATTGGATTTTATTTTTAGTAAGTTTTGTATCGGAAAGTAGCAATATTAATTGAAAATCAAAAAAGTAGATTAAAAAGTAGCATTAAATGCATATTTAAAAGTGTATAAAATAATTAAAAGTGCATTTTTTAATGTGCAAATAAGTAATTAAATGAGTAAAATAAAAGTACAATATTGCTCAGACTTGCATTTGGAGTTTAAAGAGAATTTGAGATATATCCAAGTAAACCCTTTGATTCTAGTTGCTGATATATTGATTCTTGCCGGAGATATACTGCCTTTTGCATTACATGATAAGCCAAGTGATTTTATTGATTTTGTAGCCGATAATTATGAAAAAGTATTTTGGATACCTGGGAATCATGAATATTATCATTTTGACTTGAAGGATGTATCGAATCCATTGTATGAAAAATTACGGTCGAATATATTTTTAGTTAATAATTATGCTGAATTTATAGGAGATACTCAATTCATATTTTCAACACTATGGTCTCACATTCAACTTCACAATAGTTCACAAATTAGGCAAAGCCTTTCTGACTTTTTTCTTATAATGAATGATGGTAAATCGATAAGTGTACAAGATTTTAATAAACTACATAAAGACTGTTTTGCTTTTATTGAAAAATCTTTGGAAGAAAATAAATCAGGTAAAAATGTGGTTACAACTCACCATGTGCCTACATTATTAAATTATCCAGAACAATTTAAAAACAGTCCCTTGAATGACGGTTTTGTTGTTGAATTATTTGATTTTATTAATAGGTCAAATATTTCACATTGGATTTACGGTCATCATCATGCCAATGTAAATGTTTTTGAAATTGGAACAACGAAAATGCTTACCAATCAATTAGGTTATGTACAACATGGAGAGCAAATTGGCTTTAGGCAGAATGCTTTTTTTGAGGTATAGAAAAGTGTATTAAATTGAGATAAAGCTGCTAGAATGAGATTTACTTCAAGCTTCCCAATTTTTCAGAAAGAAAATTTGTTATCTAATTCACATATGCTTTTAATGCGTACTCATTACCTGGTATACTTTTTTTGAAATTTCAGCTGATACCGCAGGTAAAGATTTCATATCCTTTCCTTTGGTCATTATTGAAATGATGTAAGGCGTTCTTCCACAATATACTATAGCCCCTTCGCTGAAATTAGGTTCTGAAGTTGGACCACCTTCACCAAATTTGTGACATACAACACAATTAGCAGCCAATCCACTAATGATCCCATCTTTAAATTCTGTTTTGCTTAACAATGAAAGGCATTCTTCAGAATTTTTAAAACTTAAATATGATCCATTATAAAGCTCCTTTAAAAAAATGGAATAATCTGCTACATTCATTTTGTAATCAGATGATTTATAATCAGGCTCCTTTAATCCGATGTCTGTAAATATTTTTGAAAACACCGACTTATCAATCAACGCATTCAACAACATTGTAGCATCATTATCTGAATACACAATCATGTATTTAATTAGCTCCCTAACCGTGTACTTATTGCCAAGCTTAATGTGTTGTTTTGATTCAAAATTTATAACCCTATTTGATTTAGTTTGATTTACATCCGTATATTCAACTGCCTTATCTAAAAAACCTGGTTGTATTTCATTCATTTTGTATAGAGCCATTAATTCTGGTACTTTTAAAAGTGATCCAGGGCTGTATAATTCCGAAGGATTAATTGAAATCCATTGTGCTTGGGTAAACTCTCTCACATATACAGAAGCAGAAATTATTTTGCCATTTGCTATATTGTTATCGATAATCTGAGTGATTTGATTTTTACAATCTGCTAATTCCTCTGATTCACATTTTGGCTCAGCATATAATAAAGGATGAATATATTGATAACCGTTAAGTCTGCCGATATTTAAATTACAAAACGAACCATTTGCAGGAATTATCGAATTGTCAATTTCAGATTTTTCGTTATTGGGATTAGATTTTAAATAACTGAAACCTAAAATTGAAATTAATGAAGAAATTAAAAATGTAATGATTAATAAATAAAAAGGTACTTTTTTTGTAAGCATATTTTGGTTTTATTTTAAAGACGCTGCAAGTTAAACAATCGTTGTATATTTTATAAATATTATTGATCTATATAAAAGAGAGAAGTTTCCTTTTATTTAAAAGCTGCTTTTGTAGGTTATTAAATTATCACCCAAAATAAAAAACTATTCTTCAATTATTTCTTCAATATCATATTAATAATTAAAAACAATATCCCTTTTCGATTGTTATTTTAAATACATTAAATGATTTTCAATGTCTACAATTAATTTTACTAGCAATGAAATAACCAACATGGAAACCAGAAAAAGATCAGCTTTTATGAATTCGCTTTCTGGTTTCAAAAGCGCTTCATTAATAGGAACCATCGACGATCAAAACAATGTCAATCTAGCTATTTTTAGTTCTGTTATTCATTTGGGGTCCAATCCGGCATTGATTGGTTTTGTTAATAGGCCTGATACTGTCGACAGGCATACATTTGAAAATATTTTAGAAACAAATTGTTTTACCATCAATCACATCAACAAATCAATTTATAAACAAGCACATCAAACTTCAGCCCGATATCCAAAAGATATTTCCGAATTTGATGCAACTAGATTAACACCTGAATTTCAAAATAACTTTAAAGCACCTTTTGTCAAAGAAAGCCACATTAAATATGGTTTAGAATTTATAGAAAAGCATGAACTTAAAATAAACGGAACTATTTTGGTCATTGGAAAAGTAGTAGAAGTTATTCTTCCAGAATCTTGTTTATTATCTGATGGGGCTATAGATATAGAAATGGCCGAAACAATTGCCATATCTGGTTTGGATAGCTATCATGGGACTAAAAAATCGCCAGACTTTCTTATGCAAAACCGGATAAAATGCCAATAGAAATAAACTGATTTAAATTAAAACGTAAGATGGACGCAGAAAATAAAATACTCAGGCTCATACTTGGAGACCAATTGAACATAAATCACAGTTGGTTTTCATCAGTTGGTTCTAATGTTACTTACGTTTTAATGGAGATCAGAAGTGAAACAGATTATGCGAAACATCATATCCAAAAAGTAGTTGGCATATTTGCTGCTATGCAAAATTTTGCAAAAGAATTGCAGCATAAAAATCATGAAGTCATTTATATTTATTTGAATGATGAAAAAAATCTTCATCGTTTTGATGATAATATTTTGGCTTTGATTGAAAAAAATAAATTTACACAATTTGAATATTTATTGCCCGACGAATACAGAGTAGACGAACATTTGAAAGCATTCACTCAAAAATTAAATATTTCGTCTAAAGTTTATGATACCGAACATTTCTACAGTACAAGATCAGAATTAGGTGATTTGTTTGTTGGTAAAAAAACGTATTTGATGGAGACTTTCTATCGCCACATGAGAAAGAAGCACAAGGTGTTGATTGATGATGAAAGCAAGCCATTACACGGCAAATGGAATTTTGATGAAGACAATCGCCAGAAATTACCCAAGTCGCATAAGCCAATAAATCCGTTAGTATTTTCCAATGATGTTGCTGAAATAGAAAATGAGATTATAAAGTCAAATGTCAACACAATTGGCAAAGTAAATAGTAAGCAATTTATCTGGCCCATAAACAGAAAGCAGTCACTGGAATTGCTTAATTTTTTTACAACAAACTGTTTATCATTATTTGGAACATTCCAGGATGCCATGGCGCCGAATGAATGGTCAATTTATCATTCGAGGTTATCATTTTCGATGAATATAAAATTAATATCTCCCAAAGAAGTTGTTGATAGTGCCATTGAAGCATACCATAAAAATCCTGATGAAATTGCATTCCATCAATTGGAAGGTTTTGTTAGACAAATCATCGGTTGGCGTGAATATATGCGTGGAATTTATTGGTTGAAAATGCCTGAGTACGCTACGCTTAATTATTTTCAACTTCAAGAAAAATTGCCAGGTTGGTTTTGGACTGGCGAAACTAAAATGAATTGTTTAAAAGATGCCATTCATCAGTCGCTTAATTATGCATATGCGCATCACATTCAGCGTCTAATGGTGACCGGTAATTTTGCTTTGCTTGCTGGTATTCATCCTGATGAAGTGGATGCATGGTACTTAGGAATTTATATTGATGCATTTGAATGGGTGGAAATTACCAATACTAGAGGTATGAGCCAGTTTGCAGATGGAGGTATTGTTGGAACGAAACCTTATGTAAGTTCAGCTGCATACATTAATAAAATGAGCAGTTATTGCTCTGGATGTTATTATGATAAAAATAAAAAAGTTGGAGAGAAGGCTTGTCCATTTAACAGTATGTACTGGAGTTTTTATAACAAACATGAAGCTAAACTTGGCAACAACCCACGCATAGGCATGATGTATAACGTTTGGAGAAAAATGAATGTTGATGCGCAGAATGAGTTGCTAGAACAAGCTGATTATTATTTAAAACACATCAACGAACTATAAATGAAAAGATCGATTGTTTGGTTTACAACAGATTTACGATTGAATGATAATGAAAGTTTAGTTCAGGCTATAGAACAAACTGATGAGGTTATTCCTGTTTATTGTATTGATGAACAACATTTTCAAACTACTGAATTTGGGTTTAAAAAAACTGGAAATTTCAGGACTCAATTTTTACTGGAATCATTAGCAGATTTAAATAACAGTTTACGTGAACTCGGTTCGGGATTGATTGTTGTAAAGGGTAGACCTGAAATTGAATTATTTAAATTGGCAGAAAAATATCAAGTACAAAAAGTATACGCTAAAACTCAAGTGGGTTATGAAGAATTGGTTGTTCAATCCAAAGTTGAAAATGAATTAAAGAAAATAAATGCAACGCTTGAAACTCTTGATACAACAACATTGTACCATCAGAATGATTTGCCATTTAGTATAAATGCAATTCCTGATGTATTTACAGATTTTAGAAAACGAACAGAGAAAGAAACCAAACTAAGAAATCTTATTCCTGCTCCAGCTTTTATTTCATCTCCACCATTTGAAAAATTAAATCTCCCTTCATTCTCTGAATTAGGGTTGGAGAATTTTGATTTTGATTGCCGCGCAGCATATCCATTCAAAGGAGGAGAAACAGCTGTAACTAAAAGAGTTTGTAATTATTTGTTTGAAACCCATGCTGTAGCGAATTATAAGGAAACTAGAAATGGTATGATTGGTCAAAATTATTCGTCCAAGTTTTCTCCTTGGCTGGCATTAGGTTGCATTTCTCCGAAAATGATTTTTCACGAAATTAAAAAATACGAATCTACACATGTTGCCAATGAATCCACTTATTGGTTGATATTTGAATTGTTGTGGAGAGATTATTTTTATTTTATGATGAAAAAATATCCGACAAATTTCTTTACATCAAACGGAATCAATAAACGTAAAGTTTCAAATAATAAACATGATGCTGTTTTATTTGAAAAATGGAAAAATGGCCAAACAGAAAATGATTTCATCAATGCCAATATGATTGAATTGAATCAAACTGGATTCATGAGTAACAGAGGACGTCAGAATGTTGCCAGTTATTTTTGTCATGATTTGAAATTAGATTGGCGTTATGGCGCAGCTTATTTTGAACAACAGCTGATTGATTATGATGTGTCTAGCAATTGGTGCAATTGGGCTTATATAGCCGGTGTAGGAAATAATCCCAGAGGTGTAAGTGTTTTTAATATTGAGAAACAAGCAAATGATTACGATAAAAATAAAACGTATAGAAAATTATGGCTGACGAAAAATTAAGCAGTGTAAATAAATTACCAACCGTTTTAAAAAATTATGTTTCTGATTCAATAGATATTATTGAAGAAGACAAAGACCGAATTATACAGATGGCATGGGAAGACAGAACGCCTTTTGAAGCGATTGAATTTCAATTTGGTTTAAAAGAAAAAGATGTCATTGAATTCATGCGTAAAAATTCTTTGCCTTCTAGTTTTAAAATGTGGAGAAAAAGAATGAAATCTCGTAAAACAAAACATAGTTTTCTTCGTGAAAAATCAATCGATCGTTTTAAATGTACGAGACAAAGAAATAGCGGGAATAAAATTTCGAAGAGATAAAAAAATCTTTATTGTTCTTTCTTTAGTTTAGAAGTATAAAACTTATTCATTGCCATCACATGAGGAAAGCTAATACAAGAAATAAATACAAAAAATATAGTAATCATATTTTCGTTGAAAGAAGCTAAATAATTATTGCTCAATAGGAAAATAAAAGCAGCAAATAATACAAACGCGCCAATCGTAAATGGCAATGCCTTCAAATAGAGCCCGCTATTATTAACTTTCATTCCTTGTTTTAAATGAGACCAACCATTCATGCTGTGTTGTCCTATGAAGTATAAACCAAATGAAGTGATAAGCGGCAATTCGATACTCACTAAAAGCATTAAACTACTTAGCAGCATCATCCATTTTTTTTCAAGATATGCCCATACAATCCCAAAGAAAGAAAGTAATACACTTATCTTTTTTCCAATGATAAAACTAATAGGTATTTCCAAAGCATTCATGTTTTTCAAAATGCTATTGGTTTCAGCAACATGTCCCAACATAATGATACTTAAAATCAAAATACCCCATGAAATATTTTTTAAAACATGTTTGGTTTTAGGCGCCCATTCCTTCATATCTGTTTGTCCAAAATGCCAAGCAGAATAAGCAATAAAAAAGAACAAGGCGCCAATTGGAAAGAATAACCATAACAATAGATTTAGAAATGCCAAGCCAAGATAATTAAATACAAAACGGGGTTTAATGCGATTTTTTAAGTTGCCTGTCTCGAGCAAATGGTCAACGGCTCCATGAGGGATACCTACTAAAAACAAACCTGCTGTGAACATAATAATTTGTATCCAGTTAAAAATCGCGGGAGTTGTTTTATAAATTAACAACAATAACATTGATAACAGTAACAGTAAAATTGGAGTTAATAATTTTTGCATTCTTGATGAAGCTACCCAGCCAACAGCTTTTAAAAACGGCTTTATGGGTAATGTCAAAAAAATTCGAATGTCTTGAATCAATGTTGTCTTTTCATCTAAAAATTGTAATACGTTTTTTGTTTCATTTTTTTTGAATAAGGCTTCAAAGATTAATTTCCCTTTAGAAGGCTGTTTAGTAAGTATCAAAAGCAACAATCTGTCATAAAACCGAAAACGTGATGATTCTGTAATAATTGCAGGGGTGATATTTTTTTTCAAACTGTCCGCTAATCTTTCCGCATGATGGAACATATTTTTAAAAGCATAGCCCGTACTGGGTTTTACAGCACCAGCTCTTCCTCCAATAGAAATAACACCCATGAAAGTTTCATCAGAAATATCGGCAGTACTCATGGGAATACACCCTGTTTCTATATTTATAATTTGATAGTTCCCAAAACGTTTGTTGATGTATACATCTAAGATTGCTTTGGCTTCGTTTTCTGTAATACGTTCCGATCCAAAACGTGTTAATTCAACGAGTGTT
>CALQKL020000090.1 GCA_943331145.2 Chitinophaga pinensis | reverse complement strand
CACCAAACACCAAACACCAAACACCAAACAGAATTTTAAAAATTAAAATAAATTTTGCCAAACTAAAAAAATTAGTATATTTGTGCTAATCAAATTAGTTTAATTATGTCAAAAGCTGGATTAAATCTGAAGTACTTAAGAAAATTAAGGGGTTGGACGCAAGAAGAATTTGCACAGAAATTGGATATTAAGCGGTCATTAATTGGTGCATATGAAGAGGAGCGTGCCGATCCAAGATTGGATGTTTTGGAAATAATAGCGGATATGTTCAAATTATCTTTGGACGAGCTTTTATTGAAAGATTTATCGTCTGTTGAAAGTTCCGGATCGTATCTTCAAAAAAGGAGGATGTTAAAAACGTCATTAGCAGCGGATAGAAATTTAATACATTTTGTTCCAGTAAAAGCTGCTGCCGGTTATTTAACGAGTTATGCGGATACAGAGTTTATTGACGAACTGAATACATTTACCCTTCCAATGCTATCTGGCGGCCATTACAGGGCATTTGAAATAATTGGAGATAGTATGTTGCCAACACCGAGTGGAAGTATTATTGTAGGCGAAAAAGTAGAATCCATCGATGATGTAAAAAATGGGATGGCTTATATCGTTGTAAGTAAAAATGAAGGGATTGTTTACAAAAGAATACAAAAGAATAACAAGAATAAATCTAAAATAACCTTGGAAAGTGATAATCCAAGTTTTCAGCCTTACCAAATTAACACAGCTGATATTGTAGAATTATGGTCAGCTCAGGTAGTAATCGGGAAAGTCGCATCTCAGCAAAGATGGGATGTTAATGCATTGGCAAACTTGGTTAATAATCTACAAGATCAAGTTTCCAGTTTGAAAAATAAAATGAATTAGTCAAGTGCGAAGTAAAAAGTAAAAAGTGAAAAGTGAAAAGTGAAAAGATTGGAATTGGGAATTAAAATTTAAAATTTTTGTTCGGCGAGGCAAAGGGAAAAAGTGAGAATTTGGCGTGTAGAATAAATGTTTAATAATTGTGAAGAAGAATTGGCTTATTTAAGCATTAATAGCGTAAAAACTAAACTAAATTACAAAACGAAATCAGATACATCGATTAAATAAAAAACAAAAAAACAACGTTATGATTAAATTACAAATTATCGGAAACCTAGGAAAGGATTGCATTGTAAAAGAAGTTAATGGAAAGAATGTCATTAATTTCAGTGTAGCCCATTCAGAAAAATTTAGAGATGCACAAGGCACAGAAAAAGAAAGAACAACTTGGGTTGAATGTGCTTATTGGATTGAAAAAACAAATGTAGCGCAGTATTTAACAAAAGGGAGAACTGTTTATGCTGAAGGGTATCCGCAAGCAGATGCTTATGCCAATAAGGATGGCCAACCTGCTGCAACTTTAAGAATGCGTGTTATAAATATTCAACTTTTGAGTAGTAACACCGGCGGTAATGAAGGTGGTTCAACACAACAACAATATCCTACTTCTAACACAACTGAAAACTCATTTGAGAAAAACAGTTACACTCAAGCGGCTTCACCTACTTCAGTAGTAAATAAATCGGATGTAGAAATGGATGGAGCTAATGCTAGTGATTTGCCATTCTAAGAATCGTTTATTTCAAATAAAAATATAAAAGATTAGCGCTGGTTTTAAACCGGCGCTTTTTTTATAAATAAAATATGCTAGTAATTGGAAAATGCTTCCAACCTTTTGAACGCATTGAACCTTTTGAACGCATTGAACATCACAAACCTCTTCAACATCACAAACCCCTCAAACCTTTCTTACTCCACCGTTACAGATTTCGCCAAATTCCTTGGTTTATCTACATCGATGCCTTTCGCAATGCCTACATAATAAGAAAGCAACTGTAATGGGATAACAGTTAGTAAAGGAGCAATTATTTCATCTGCAGTTGGGATAACAAAACTGTCATTACTTAATTCAGCACTTACTTTATCGCCTTCTGTAATAATTGAAATTATTTTTCCTTTACGCGCTTTTATTTCTTGCATATTACTCACGATTTTTTCGTGAAACTGGTCTTTCGTTGCAATAAATACAACAGGTAAGTTTTCATCAACCAATGCTATTGGGCCATGTTTCATTTCAGCAGCTGGATAGCCCTCAGCGTGTATGTAAGAAATTTCTTTTAGTTTTAAGGCTCCTTCTAATGCAATTGGGAAATTGTATCCCCTTCCTAAAAATAAAAAATCTGAGGCGTTTTTGTATTTTTCAGCAATTGTTTTTAATTGTTCTGCATTTTTTAAGATGCTATCCACTTTTTCTGGAATTTGCTCCATCTCAACAAGCAATTCATTGAACCTTGCATCTGTTATGGTTCCTTTGTGTTTAGCAATACTTAGTGCTACCATTATTAAAACAGCTAATTGTCCGGTAAATGCTTTTGTAGAGGCTACGCCAATTTCAGGACCAGCATGTGTATATGCGCCAGCATTTGATATTCTAGCAATTGATGAACCAACTGCATTTACAACACCAAAAATAAATGCGCCATCAGCTTTAGCTTTTTCCAACGCTACTAAAGTATCTGCGGTTTCGCCACTTTGTGAAATGGCAATGATTAAATCTCCTTTATGTACAATTGGGTTGCGGTACCTAAATTCTGAAGCATATTCAACTTCAACAGGAATTCTGCAAAGTTCTTCGATGATGTATTCTGCCACCAAACCTGCATGCCAACTGGTGCCACAAGCCACAATCATAATTCGATTGGCATTCATAATTTGATCTATATTCAAGTCAACGCCACTCATCCTAATCGCAGATTCTTTAGAATCCAAGCGACCTCTTAAACAATCGAATATGGTACTTGGTTGTTCGAAAATTTCTTTCAACATGAAATGGTCGTAGCCGCCTTTTTCTATCGCTGCTAATTCCATATCTAGTTTGGTGATGAAAGGAGTGATTTTTTCGTTGCCGATATTTTTTAAAATCAATTCATCAGGCCTTACAATGGCCAATTCGTAATCATTTACGTAAACCACTTCTTTGGTGTATTCGATAATAGGGGATGCATCACTCGCCAAAAAATGTTCTCCTTTTCCAATGCCAATAACTAAGGGACTACCTTTTCTAGCAGCAATGATGGTATCTGGATTATCTTGTTCTATAACTAAAATGCAATAAGCGCCGGTTACTCTTTTTAATGCAATACGGATCGCTTCTTCCAAACTGCATTCATTATTATTTTTTATGTCTTCTATGAAATTTAATAAAACCTCAGTGTCTGTATCACTTGTGAAACTATATCCTTTGTTGATTAGTTCTTGTTTTATTAAAGCATAGTTTTCTATAATTCCATTATGAATCATAGCTATTTTTCCACTTTTAGAAGAATGAGGATGAGCGTTTCTGTCGCTTGGCTCACCATGTGTAGCCCATCTTGTATGACCGATACCAATATGTGCATCGATATTTTTCCCAATCATAGATTCTTCAAGTTCGGCTACTTTTCCTTTCTTTTTGTAAACATTCAAAACGCCATCTTTTAGTAATGCTACGCCACTACTATCATAACCTCTATATTCCAATCTTTTTAATCCTTTCAAAATTACAGGGTAAGCTTGTCTGTGACCGGTATAACCAACAATTCCACACATGATATTTTCAGTTTAAAATTTAGCAATAAAAACAACTGCAAGTTAATAAATAAAATGTTTACTTAATTGGCTGAGAACTAAAGCAATATGCCTTTTAAAAATAAGAAAGCGATTGAGAAATAAATAACAATACCTGTTACATCAACTAGTGTGGCTACGAATGGAGCTGATGAAGCAGCAGGATCAAGTTTTAATCGTTTTAAAAGTATTGGCAACATTGATCCCATTAAGCTTCCCCAAAGCACGATTCCTATTAAAGAACAGGAAATGGTGAGGGCTATTATTTTCCAATGTTCGCCATAATCAAAAATATGTAGGTTTTGCCAAATGGATATTCGAAGTAATCCAATTAAGCCCAAGATTAAACCAAGCAGAAACCCTGTCAATAGTTCCCTTCGCATAACCCGCCACCAATCTTTTATAGATAATTCATTTAAAGCCATAGCTTGGATAATTAGCGTTGAGGCTTGTGAACCACTATTTCCTCCACTACTCATGATTAATGGGATGAATAAAGCCAATACGGTTGCAGATTCAATTTCACTTTGGAAAAATTGCATGGCAGATGCCGTTAGCATTTCACCAATAAACAATAGCGTTAGCCAACTTGCACGTTTTTTTAAAAGCTTAAAAATGCTTATATCCAAATAGGGTTCATCAAGGGCTTCTGTTCCTCCAATTTTTTGAATATCCTCACTAAATTCTTCATTCGCTATCCACAACACGTCGTCAATTGTAATAATGCCTAAAAGTATATTTTGATTATCAGTTACCGGAAGTGCTACGCGGTTGTTCATTTTGAATGCTTCATTGGCCAACTCTTGATCATCTGTTGCATTTAATGAAATAAAACGCTCATCCATCAACTCACTTACTTTTACTTCTGGTTGTGCCAAAATGATATCTCTAATTCTGATATCATCTAACAGCTCACCTTTATAATTGATTACATAAATCACATCTACAGTTTCACTGTTTGAACCAAATCTTCTTATGGTTTCTATAACTTCTTTTACCGTGTTGTATTCGTAAACATATACATAATCGGGGTTCATCAAACGCCCCACACTATTTTCAGGATAACCCAACAATTCCAGCGTGATTTTTCGCTCTTCAGGATCTAACGTTTTTATTAACTCTCTAACTACATTGTTGGGTAAAACTTCCAAAAAAGCCACACGGTCATCGGCAGGCAATTCATTCAGTAATTCTGCAGATTTAAACGGCGGTAAATTTTGAATGATTTTTTTTTGTTCACTTAAATCCAGGATTTTAAATACACTAGCCGCTCTATGTATGGATAAATGAGAAATGATTTGTGATTCATAATCCAAATTCTCATAAACCAAATTGGCAACATCGCTAATGTTTTGATTATTCAAAAACTCTTGAATAGCCAATTTATCTTCAGAAGCAATGACTTCTATAAATTGTTCCTGTAGCGATATGAATTCCGGATCTAAAGACATATTAAACGATTGTGCTTGACTTTACAAAATCTAAATCCCTAATTTTGAATGATGTTGCAATTTAGTTTTTTAAAAGGATTTTATGATACATCCATCATTATATATTGAACTGACTCAAAAAAAAGGCAAAGCTGTTTTTACGGATATTGAAATTGAAGCTGGAGTTGTGGTAGAGATTTCTCCTGTAATAGTTATGAATAGTGAAGACAGGATTCATTTAGATAAAACATTGCTGCACGATTATATTTTCGAATGGGGAGAAAAAAAAGATAAATGCTGTATGGCATTGGGTTTTATTCCTATTTATAATCATAGCTATACCAGTAATTGTGAGTATTTTATGGATTTTGAAGAAGAAATAATTTTTGTAAAAACGGTTAAATCTATAAAGAAAGGGGAGGAACTTACCATTAATTATAATGGCGATTGGAATGATGCAACAAAGGTTTGGTTTGAAGTTGAATCTTAAATTTTAAAGAAAATGTTACAAAGAAAATTGGGTTTATTTCAATCGACGGTGCTTAATATGATTGATATGGTGGGTATTGGTCCGTTTGTGACTTTACCTATTGTAATTGGATATTTGGGCGGAATGTATTTGTACGCTTGGATTGCTGGTGCAATTTTGAGTTTGATTGATGCCATGATTTGGAGTGAATTGGGCGCAGCCTATCCATTGGCAGGTGGTAGTTTTAATTTTTTGAGCGAAGCTTATGGAAAAAAGAAGGGCGGGAATTTGATGGGCTTTTTATATGTTTGGCAAACCATCATCCAAGCTCCGTTGGTGGCCGCTTCTGCCGCTATTGGTTTTACTTCCTATTTGCTTTTTCTATTGCCCAACTTATTGATCTGGAAACAAAAATGTATTTCTGGTGCTGTTATCATTTTAATTACCATTTTGCTTTACAGGAAAATTGAAAACATCGGCAAAATTGGGGTGTTGCTTTGGGTTGGCGTAATTGCTACTTTAGGATGGGTGATTTTCGGAGGTATTTCACATGGAAATATCTTTCAACAAATGGCCAATATTTCATCGGATTTTAGTTTTAATACTTTGGTTTCTTTTGCATTTGGACAAGCTTGCGTAAAAACGATATACAGTTATTTGGGTTATTATAATGTTTGTCATTTAGGCGGTGAAATTAAAAATCCCCAAAAGAATATTCCTAGAAGCATGTTCATTTCGGTGATTGGGATTGCCGTACTTTATTTATTGATGAATTTGAGTATTACAAGCGTAATCTCTTGGCAAGAAATTAAAACTTGGCAAGTTGCAGATGTGAACCATTTTGTAGTCAGTGTTTTTATTGAGCGACTTTATGGACACACCGCAGCAAATGTAGTAACGATAATGATTTTGTGGGTTGCTTTAGCTTCACTTTTTGCCGTTTTATTGGGTTATTCAAGGGTGCCTTATGCAGCTGCAACTCAAGGTTCTTTTTTTAAAATCTTTGCCAAACTTCATCCTAAAAAAAACTTCCCATACATTTCGTTATTGGTGCTATCTAGTATTGCTTTTGTATTCAGTTTGTTGTTTAAAATGGCGGAAGTGATCAGTGGCATTTTAGCCATGCGCATCATCGTACAATTTATCGGACAAGCCATTGGATTAATGCTGCTTCGCAAACGAAATGATGCATCTAGTTTTCCTTTTAAAATGCCATTATATCCCTTGCCTGTAATCCTTGCTATTTTAATGTGGCTGTTTATTTTTTATGCTACTGGACTTGCGGTTATTTCCATGTTTTTTATTGTTGCAGGAAGTGGGGTGGTGGTGTATTTTTTGAAGAAAAGGTTTGAAGCGAAGGTTTAAGGCCACGAAGGTGAAATGCTTGCAGCATTTTTTTTTTGACACGAAGGCACAAAGGCTCGAAGGCACGAAGTTTTTTTGTTTCGCGCAAAGGGCGCAAAGGAGCAAGGGCGCAAAGGGATTGAATCACAAACAAAAAGCCACAAAGTTTAAATGCTTGCAGCATTTTTTTGACACGAAGTCACAAAGACACAAAGTTTTCTGTAAAACAAATATGCTAATAATTGGAAAATGCTTCCAACCTTTTGAACCCATTGAACTTATTGAACATTTTGAACAGTTTAAACCATTGAACCATTAAACTGTTAAACATCCTCCTTACATCACCTCCGCCATATTAGGTATTTCTGCGGCTTTATAAAGACCCTCGTCTAATTTTTTCTTTGTTTCTCTGAATGCTTTTAATGTGGTATCGATGTCTTCAAAACTGTGTGCAGCTGTTGGGATAAGTCGGTAAATGATGTCTCCTTTGGGAATTACAGGATATACTACAATGCTACAGAAAATGTGATAGTTTTCTCTAAGGTCCATTACCATTTGGGTAGCTTCAGGAACATCGCCCTTCATGTATATTGGCGTTACTGGAGAGTTGGTGCTTCCAATATCAAAACCGCTTTCTTTTAATCCTGCTTGTAAACGAGCCACATTCGCCCAAAGTTTTTCTCTTAATTCTGGCATGTTGATGGTCATTTCCATACGCTTAAGCATACCTTCTACAATCAATAATGGTAAGCTTTTTGCAAATATTTGAGAACGTGTATTGTATCTTAAATATTTTATAACTGCTTTTGGTCCGCTGATGAATGCGCCAATACTTCCCATGCTTTTTACGAACGTGCTGAAGTATAAATCAATTCCATCCTGACAACCTTGTGCCTCATCAGCACCTGCTCCTGTTGGTCCCATATAGCCAAATCCATGCGCGTCATCTATCAATATTCTAAATTCATATTTCTGTTTAAGGGCAACGATTTCTTTTAGAATCCCTTGTTCGCCATCCATTCCAAACACGCCTTCTGTAATAACTAAAATACCACCGCCATTTTTTGCTGCTAATTCTTTTGCACGTTGCAATTGTTTTTCACAATCTTCTATATCATTGTGTTTAAAAGCATAACGATGTCCCATGTGTAAACGAACACCGTCAACAATACAAGCATGTGATTCAGCATCATAAACAAT
>CALQKL020000089.1 GCA_943331145.2 Chitinophaga pinensis | reverse complement strand
CCGTGGGATATGAAATTTGATTTCATTTGTATTTCTCCACAATAATTTTTTCATCGAAAGACAAGCTTTTTCTACAACCCACCGTTGAAACCGTGGGCTATGAAAATAATCATGCAAATAACCGTTTCAATGGTTTACTTCATTTAAAAAATGGGATTTTATTTAGACCGCTCCACATTGATTTTTTCATCACAAGACAAGCTTTTTCTACAACCCACCGTTGAAACCGTGGGCTATGAAAAATTTCTAAAATAACGGCTTAAAAAAATGGGGACTAATTTCACCATTATAAAAATGCTATTGATTTTCCTGCGGTTTCAATATTAGCTCACGGTTTCAACCGTGGGTTGTGAAATTTGATTTCATTTGTATTTCTCCACAATAATTTTTTCATCGCAAGACAAGCTTTTTCTACAACCCACCGTTGAAACGGTGGGCTATGAAAAATTTCTAAAATAACAGCTTTAAAAAATGTGGACTAATTTCACCATTATAAAAATGCTATTGAGTTTCCTGCGGTTTCAATATTAGCCCACGGTTTCAACCGTGGGATATGAAATTTGATTTCATTTGTATTTCTCCACAATAATTTTTTCATCGCAAAAACCATACTCCGCCTCATCATTGCTGCAAATAATCAGCAATCTTTTTTCCGCATAATCTTTAATCAATCGAAGATATAATTGTATGCCTACCTCATCCAAATTTGTGGTTGGCTCATCTAATAATAAGATAGAAGTGTTGCTGAAAAATGCCTGCCCAAGTTTTAACCGCTGTTTCATTCCACTGCTGAAATAACGAATTTGTTTATTGGCTGCTTCTGCTAAACCTATTTCCTTCAAAATCTCAGGAATCGGTTTTATAAAAGTTTTAAACGTTTGATGAAAGGATAAAAATTCAGTTGCAGTCATTTCTTCTATCAACTCCAAATATGGCGCAGCAATGGAGATTTGCTCAAATATCAAATCATTGGCGATAGGTCTCTGATTGTCATCTGTGTAAATAATATTCCCCTCGCTATGCATGAGCGCACCGGCTATAACTTGTAGTAATGTAGATTTACCTGAACCATTTGCACCAACAATGGCATAAGATTTACCAGAAGAAAATTCAAAATCAACATGCCGAAAAATCCATTCAAGGTTGAAGCGTTTGCCGGTATTGTTGAGCTTTATGTGCATTGAAGAATTTAATTTTTATTATTCGTCGTCCATGCTTCCTTTGCTGAATCGTTTGATTATTCCTCTTCCACTTTCGCGAATAAAAGTTACAATTTCATCACGTTCGTCGGTTGCAAGCAATTCTTCTTCAATGAAATTCAATGCTTGAGAAGTGTTTAAATTTTTATTGTAGATGATTCTATAAATATCAAGTATGTGATTGATTCTTTCTAATGAAAATCCACGACGTTTTAATCCAACAGAATTTACACCCGCATAGCTCAATGGCGTTCTTCCCGCTTTTATGTATGGTGGAACATCTTTGCTCACCAACGAACCTCCAGCCACAAATGCATGCTGACCGATTTGTACAAACTGATGCACGGCGCACATTCCAGCCAATATAGAAAAATCACCTAAGGTTACGTGACCAGCCATTTGGGTATTGTTGCTCATGATGCAATTGTTTCCAATCACACAATCATGTGCAATGTGGCTATACGCCATAATCAAGCAATTGTCACCCACTTTGGTAGTCCATTTATCTTTACTACCTCTGTTGATGGTTACAAATTCTCTAATGGTGGTATTATTTCCAATTTCAACGGTGGTATTCTCTCCTTCATATTTCAAATCTTGTGGAATACCGGCAATTACTGCCCCTGGAAAAATGCGGCAATTGTTGCCAATGCGTGCACCTTCCATGATGGTAACATTACTACCAATCCAAGTACCAGAGCCAATTTCAACGTTTTGATGAATTACACTAAACGGATCAATCTTAACATTGGTAGCCAACTTTGCGTTGGGATGTATGTAAGTATGTGGATGAATCATAAATAAAATTATTAGGACGCTTAATGTTTAATTTCTTTTTACCAATTGTGCGGTGAACTCACCTTCTGTACAGAGTTTGTTTGCTACGTATACGCTGCCTCTCATCACACAAATCCCCCTGCGTATGGGTTCAATCAATTCCATCTTTAACAACATGGTATCGCCTGGTATTACTTTTTGTTTGAATTTACAATTGTCGATTTTTATAAAATAAGTATCGTATTCACCTTCGGGCATTGCGTTTATACACAAAATCCCGCCCGTTTGTGCCAATGCTTCAACTTGTAAAACCCCTGGCATTACTGGATTTCCTGGAAAATGTCCCTGAAAAAAAGGTTCATTAAACGTTACATTCTTCAAGCCAACGATACAATTATCACTAAGGTCAATGATTTTATCTACCAACAAAAAAGGAAAACGATGGGGTAATGTTTTTTCAATTTGTTGTACGGTATAAATTGGTGGTTTTGTTGGATCATAAACAGGTACATCTTTGGTGTGTTTATTTTTTTTGATGTATTGTTTAATTTTTTTTGCAAATTCAACGTTGCTGCTATGTCCTGGTCTGTTGGCAATGATGTGCGATTTAATTGGATAGCCAATCAACGCTAAATCACCAACAACATCTAATAATTTATGACGTGCGGGTTCATTTGGAAAACGGAGCTCAAGATTATTTAAGTATCCTTCTGTTTTTACTTCAACCTTGGTTCTGCCAAATGCTTTTGCCAAACGGCTCATGCCTTGTTCATCCATTGGTTTATCTACAATTACAATGGCATTATTGATGTCGCCTCCTTTTACCAAATTATTATCCAACAACATTTCAAGTTCGTGCAAAAAGCAAAAAGTTCTGCATGGTGCAATTTCTGCTTTAAAATCATGCATGTTTTTTAAACTGGCATGTTGTGTACCCAAAACCGGACTATTAAAATCAATAAGTGTGGTGATTTCATAATTGGTTGCAGGCATTGCGGTCATTTCAACCCTTTTCTTCTCATCGAAATATGTGATATTGGTGTCAATGGTGTACCAAGCTTTGGCAGCATCTTGTTCCAACACCCCAACTTTCTCTATAATGTCGATAAATGGACTGCTGCTTCCGTCAATAATTGGAATTTCAGGACCATTTACTTCGATTAAACAATTGTCAACACCCATCCCAACCAACGCGGCTAAAATATGTTCTACGGTAGATACTTTTACATTGTTTTGTTCTAAGGTTGTACCTCTTGACGTATCAGTAACCAAATCGCAATCTGCTTTAATAGGCAATGAGTTTGCAATATCTACCCGTTGAAATTGGAACCCAAAACCTGGATTTGCAGGTTTAAGCGTCATATCTACATTTATCCCAGTATGCAATCCTGTACCTGAAATACTAATTTGTTCGGCTAAAGTATGCTGCTTATCGGGGTTAAAGTTTTTATCCATTGTATTTGTAAAATTTCGGCAAAGATATTCTAAAAAAATTAAGCCCAATCGTTATTGCCTCAAAAGCGCCCTAAGGTTTAATTTGGAGTTCGGTAATGATTCTTTCCAATTCTTTTAATCTCTTTTCCATTTCAGGTAGGTTTCTTAACGCAGCCTGACTTCTTAAAGCCGAAGTATAATCGTATGCTGGCGAACCTGTTACAGCGGTATTGGGTGTTTTCATGGATTTGCTAACCCCACTTTGTGCATTGATTTTTGAGCCATCTGCAATATGAATATGTCCAACTACACCCGCTTGTCCGCCAATCATTACATTTTTTCCAATTTTGGTGCTACCACTAATTCCTGCTTGAGCTGCAATTACGGTATTGCAGCCAACTTCCACATTATGTGCAATTTGAAGTAGGTTATCCAATTTAGCGCCCGATTTTATAATGGTGCTGCCAATTGTGGCTCTATCAATGGTACAATTTGCCCCAATTTCTACATTATTTTCAATTATAACGTTTCCAATTTGAGGAACTTTTTTTAATGTACCGTCTGGCAAAGGCGCAAATCCAAATCCATCACCACCAATTATAGTACCACCATGAATGGTAACATGGTTTCCAATCACACACTCGTGATATATTTTTACCCCAGGATGAATAACCGTGTTTTCGCCAATGGTTACATTATTTCCTAAGTAAGCGCCGGGATATATTTTAGATCCATTTCCAATTTTTACATTTTCACCCAAATAAGCAAAAGCGCCGATAAAAGTATTTTCGCCAACTGATGCCGTTGAATGAATATATGAGGGTTCTTGAATACCCGTTAATTGGGCAGATTTCATTTGTTGATAGGCATCTAGCAAACCGGCAAATGCCATATAAGCATCTTGAACGCGTATTAAAGTAGATTTTACCGCTTGTTTTAATTCCTGTTGTTCGTTGATAATTACAATAGAAGCTTCTGTTTTGTACAAATACTCTTCATATTTTGGATTGGCTAAAAAAGACAGTTGACCCGCTTGTGCCTCTTCTATTTTTCCAAAAGTATGCACCGATACATCAGCATTCCCCTCTACTTTTCCATTAATTATCTGAGCGATTTGAGCTGCAGTAAATTGCATCTTTAATTTTTTAATATTTTATTTACGCTGGATAACAAATATAATATTTCTTAACCTTGCCTTTTAAATTTTCGTTTATCAACGCATTATCTACTTCTGAAATATCTTTCACTTGACCATCTTTAAAAAGGATGTGGATACCTTCATTTTCAAAATTATACGTACTGCTTGAAGCTTCTCCGTTAAAAGTTAACCAAGCGGCCTCGTCATCAGACAACTCAAATTTCAATTTTGTTGCTTCTATCTTTTCAAATAATAAACTTTCTGAAATGGGCTCATTAAAATATTTCACTTTTAGTAAGTTTCGATTCAATAATCCGTTGCATAAGATAGAAAGTACTTTATCTGAATGGGTGCTCCAAGTTTTAATGGCCATCATTACATCAAAGTCGTCTATTCTGCAAAATTGCGCTAATGATACTTCTGCAATGGGTTGATTTATGAAACTATTTAAAGGTTCGGCACAATTTGCATGTACGTGTTTGGCTCTTTTAATGATGTGTTGCAGCATTTGTTCGGCACTTACCACCGTTTTATGTAGGTAAACTTGCCAATACATCAATCTGCGGGCTACCAAAAATTTTTCGATGGAATAAACGCCTTTTTCTTCTACCATCAACTCGCCATCTTTTACGGTGAGCATTTTTATTATTCTATCATAAGCAATTACCCCTTCGTTTACACCGGTAAAAAAACTATCTCGGGTTAAATAATCCATTCTATCTACATCGAGTTGTCCGCTGATCAATTGATGTAGAAATTTTTTGGGGTAAACATTGGTAAAAATATCCAATGCCATTTGTAGTTTGCCATTGAAATGAACGTTCAAATCTTTCATCATCATTAAAGAAAGTTCTTCGTGATGAAGGTGTTCGGCAAGTACATGTTCGAGGGCATGAGAATAAGGACCATGGCCAACATCGTGTAACAAAATGGCAATTTTTGCAGCTTGTTGTTCTTCCAAACTAATTTCTACGCCTTTATCCAAAAGTACTTGAATGGCGGAACGCATCAAATGATAAGCACCCAAAGCATGATGCAAACGGGTGTGCATGGCACCTGGATAAACCAGATGAGCCATAGCCATTTGATTGATTCTACGAAGTCGCTGAAAATAAGGATGAGCAATGATTTGAATAATCAGTTCATCATCAATGGTGATGAAACCATATACAGGATCGTTAATGATTTTATGTAAACGCATTTGTATGTTTAAATTGGAAGAATCTGTTAAATAAGTTTTTAATTTTAAACAAATCTACAATGCAATGCCGTAAAAAAATAAAATTGTGTAGATTGTAGAAAAGCAAGATTAACTTCAAAAATATTCAAATAATAGTTTAAAACATAAAAATATCAAATCATGAGTATAGCAAAAATTCTTTGGGTAGATGATGAGATAGAACTTCTAAACTCACAAATTATTTTTTTAGAAAACAAAGGCTATCAGGTTGAAACGAAAGCCAATGGTTTTGATGCGATTGATTATATCAAAGAAAATATTGTAGATGTTGTGCTATTGGATGAAACCATGCCCGGCATTACAGGTTTACAAACTTTACAAAAGATAAAAGAAGTAAACAGCAATTTGCCTGTGGTGCTGATTACAAAAAACGAAGCGGAAAATATAATGGATGATGCAATTGGTAGTCAAATCAGCGATTATTTGATTAAGCCAGTAAATCCCAATCAGGTTTTGTTGAGTTTAAAAAAATTGATAGACAACAAAAGATTGGTAGCAGAAAAAACAACCTCGGCATATCAACAAGAGTTTAGCAGTTTGTTTATGGCATTAAACAACAATCCAGATTATCAAGAATGGATGGATATTTATAAAAAACTGGTTTATTGGGAGTTGGAAATTCAAAAAAGCGATAGCCCAGAAATGCAGGAAATATTTGCTTCACAAAAACAAGAGGCGAACCTCGAATTCTTTAAATTCATTTCTAAAAATTATGCCAGTTGGATTGACCCCAAAAGCAGTCAATCTCCTATAATGAGTCATAATTTGATGCAATTTAAAGTGCTCCCCCATCTTGAAAAAGGAACACCTTTGTTTTTTATTTTGATAGATAATTTACGTTACGACCAATGGAAAACCATACAGCCGATTTTTGCGGAAAGCTTTAGGATAATGGAAGATGAAACCTTTTATTCGATTTTGCCAACAGCTACTCAATATGCGCGAAATGCCATATTTGCAGGGATGATGCCGATTGATATCGAAAAGAAATTTCCTAATGAATGGAAAAATGATGATGAAGAAGGTGGAAAAAATTTACATGAAGCAGAATTTCTTGAAGCGCAATTAAAAAAGTTGGGGAAAGGCGATATTAAATTTTCGTACACAAAAGTTACCAATAATCATGATGGGCAAAAATTGGTAGACAATATGCACAATTTGATGCAAAATGATTTGAATATTATCGTGTACAATTTTGTGGATATGCTTAGTCATGCGCGAACAGAAATGGAGGTGTTGAAAGAGCTTGCTGGTGACGAAACCAGTTATAGAAGTTTAACGGCAAGTTGGTTTGAACACAGTCCGCTGCATCAGGCATTGAAGAAAATATCAGAGAAACACATCAATCTCATTGTGGCTACGGATCATGGAAGTACGCGTGTAAAAAATCCAGTAAGGGTAATTGGCGACAAACAAACGACAGCAAATCTTCGATATAAGCATGGCAGAAACCTGGATTACGAAGCAAAAGATGTATTGGCATTTAGAGATCCCAAACTGGCTGGGCTTCCTGTTCCAAACATAAACTCATCGTATATTTTTGCAAAAGGCGACTTATTTCTATGCTATCCCAACAATTACAACCATTTTGTAAACTATTATCGCAACACTTTTCAGCACGGAGGAATTAGTTTGGAAGAGATGATTGTGCCAATTATACGTATGACTGCAAAAACAAACAATTAGTTATCAACGTTTGTTGAAAAGTAGATTTCATTATAAAATTTAAAATTAGGAAGTTGCATCTATATTAGTAAAATCGCTATGAAGTTTACACAAAACACGTTAGATAAAATAGAAAGAATCATTGAAGAAAGTGGCTATATCGTTCGTTTTGAAAAAGGAACTTTTCAAAGTGGATATTGCATTCTTCAAGCAAAGAAAGTAGTTGTACTCAATAAATTTTTAGCAACTGAAGGTCGTATAAATACCTTAATCGATTTGCTTCCCTTACTCAATATCAACATTGATGATTTAACCCACGAAAGTCAGAAATTATTTTTAGACTTAATGCCGGTTCAAGTGCATAAAATGGCATCGTAAAGCCCAAACGTTTATTGTTTGTTGTTTATTGTTTGTTGTTGAATGCCCAAAATGGAACGAAATCAAATCCAGTATCAAAGGGAGTTAACCTATGAAACATGAATAATTTTTTAACCCGAATACAAAAAGGATTTTTAAGAAAAAGTTGTAAATAATTGGAAATTGTTTCTAACGTTTTGAACCTCTTAAACGTCTTGAACTTCTTGAACCTCTTAAGCATGTTTTGTCCTCCATTAACCATAACTTTTTTAGGAACCGGAACCAGCGGTGGTGT
>CALQKL020000088.1 GCA_943331145.2 Chitinophaga pinensis | reverse complement strand
CTTGGTGTATCATTAACAGTTACATCGCCACTTACAGGAACATCTTCATTTGTTGTAATAGAATCATTTACTGCCAAAGGAACTTTATTCAATCCCCAGTCTTTTGCAGTAATGAAAATACCGGTTGTGTTAAACACACCTGTAACAAATGGTGTTGTATTTCTCCATCCTAAAGGCAAGGTACTTGCTGGAGGAATACTTCCAATTGAAGCATTTATATTTGATAGCTTTAATGAAAGTCCTGTTGCAACTGCAGGAACATCATACATGGTATAATTCCCATCGTTATCAACCAAAGCTTTATCTACAATATTCCCTAATTCATCAATTGCAAAAACATAAATATCATCATTTGCATTTGTTCCAACTTCAGCACCATCTTGTATGTTGCTAAATGTACCATTAGCACTTGCATTTACATCATACCAAACCGTACCCGACAAATTAATGTAAGTTGTACTTGGCTTAATTAATAGCGTTGCCATTCCAATATCATACGCACGAACTGGAGCTGCACAACCAGAAGCTACAGGAGCAACTGAATCATACAATACATATTCAAAGGTATCTACACCTATATAATTAAAATCTGGAGTATATAGCACTTGCGAATTGAACACAGAAATTGAGCCATGTCTAGGTTGTTGTAAAGATGGACCTGAAGGATAAGAAGTCAATTGAATTTTCAAATAATTATTATCAGGATCAGTATCATTAGGCAACACATCTATATATAAATTTTGATTTACTGGCCCAACATTATCTAAATTATTTTCATTGTATAAATCATCTACTGCAATTGGATTTGCATTTGCAGGAGGATTAGAAACAGTTATATTAATTGTAGCAGTTGTACTATTTAGTGCACCTGCGTCTGTTACGCGATAATTAATCAATTCATTAGCCGAGCTGTTTGCCGCTGGCCAGCCCGGATTTGGAACATATGTATATGATCCATCTGAATTGCGCGCCAATTTACCATTAGTCAATGTCGTAGTATCTCCTATAGTTGTACCAGACAATATAGTAATTACTAAATTTTCATTTTCAGGATCACTGATATTTTCATTTAAGGAGAAGTTCTTCGATTGGCAAATATAAGTTTGTAAAGATTTGCTGGTTACTGTTGGCGGACGATTCAATACCGTAAACACCACTAATGCAGTATCACATAAAGGTACTTCATTGCAGCCTCCAGCCGATGCTTCACAACGCTGATAAATCAAAGTATCTTTACCATAATATCCGCTGTTAGGCGTATACGTTATATTATTGCCTGAAACTACGTAAGTACCATTCTTAGGATCCGTTGTAACTACTGGTGCCGTTAATGTATTATTCTCAGGATCGTTGTCGTTTGTTATAACTGTAATCGTTTGAGATTTCCCCGAACTATCCGTTTTACCATCTGCATTAATTATAGGCGCAGCATTATTTACTTTTACGAAAATATAAGCTTGATCTGTTAATGAGCCATCAGTAATGGTATGCAACAAAGTATCCGTTCTTGGAATTGCAGAAGAATTATTCGGTGTATAAATGATATTATTTCCTGAAAGTAAAACCGAACCTTTTGAAGTATTCACTCTTGAAACAGCAGAAACACTCAACGTATTTCCATCTGGATCAACATCATTTGTCAATGCATTTATAGTAACCGCATTATTAGTTGAAGTATTCGTATTATCTGGATTTGCAAGAGGTGCACGATTCGGAATAGTTGTACATACGCCAGGAACCACATAAGATATAACCAATTTTGGTGTTTGAGCTGCAGTTCCACTTTCAGAAGATTGGAATTGCATTTGCTTATCTACCAATGTTGTTGCATTTTGCTTTATTAAAATACCATAATTTGAATAAGTACCAGAAACCCAAGATTGAACCAATGTAGTAACATCGAAATCTTTATACTCTGAAGTATTGTTGGCTAAAATTGAAGAAACAGCAGTAGACACAAAGTCGGCTCCTGTTGTAGTCCACAATATTGTGCCATCAGTTTTTTTCCATGTAGAACCTGTTTCTGTCCAACTCTTAGTGATTCTATGGGCACTTAAATTCAAACTCGTTGCATCTCCTCCACTTCTGTAAATCGAAAACACTGCGCTAGTGATTACCGCATTTGAAGGAATACCACTTAAATCATTGAATTTAAAAAGTCCCCTGCGTTCGTTTTTCTTTTTTCCTATTTCCAAAGTAGTGTTTGTGCCCTTGTTCTCATCTTGCTTATCCTTCTTAATATAATTATCAATCATATTCGAATTCGTACCCTGGATTGTTACTGTTCCTGATGAACCATTCAATGCCTTATACTGTCCGTTAGAGCAACCATCATTCGTAATACTAATGCTTACTTTTGCCGTATTACAGAATCCTTGACTGTTACAGATTTGATAAACAAATGAATCTACTGCATTTGTAGTCCCTGTTGGGTAATCTGTATTATTTAGATAAGTAACGGTATTATTGGTATTGATACTTAATTTTCCATTGAGGGGAAGCGTAACAATTGACAAAGTCAGTGGCAATTCACCTGGATTATTGTCGTTATCAATAACATTAAACGTTGTGGCAATATCTTCTGAAGCAGTAACCTCATCATCTGCTGCATCTGGTTGAGCAGATACACAACTCCATTTTTCAATGGTCAATGCATCAATACGTGGCACTTCACCTGCCGAATAACTGATCTTGATATAACGGAAACTTGCAGGTATAGCAATTGCAGATTCAGATTCAGTTTCAGGATCATTGCTTGAAGTAGATACGGTAGATAAATTCGTGTAGGTTACATTGTCTACACTATACTGCAATTTAACGGAAGACGAATTTCCATCCACATTGGTAGCCCAATACAATCTTAATGAATCAAATTGAGATGTAGTTATTGTACTGCCAAAATCAAGCACTGCATTATTCGTCGTACTTTTTGCGATAGTTGCATAAGTAGTATTATCTGCAGCATCATAATCAGGCTGACCTAAAATATTTGCAGCATTGGTTACATTGGTATTAGATGTAATTGATTTTGTGGTATCATCATCTTGAATACCCCAAGTACTTCCAGGATAGCAACCACGGCTATCTGCAGTACCAACACCAACTGAAATGGATGCTGTTGAACATAAAGAAGTGAAATCACATACTTTATAATTGATGGTTGCGGTTCCAAAAAAGTTAGTGGCTGGTGTAAACTCAACTGTTGTACCATTTGTCGTCCACGCGCCCACATTAGCTATGTTATAACTTGTACCATACGCTGATGCGCTTGAAGGATTTTGCAATAGCACTGAGTTAGGGTTGATGTCGCCATCAACATCAGTATCATTGTTCAAAACGTTTATGGTAACGCTTCCGCCTGGGGTGTAACAATCAGCACTTATTCCTGCCACGTCGTTCTGAGCTACTGGAGCAGTAGGACCTTGCTTTAATGTTGTTGGAACTGTTGTGGTGGTGGTTCTTCCACAAGGATCTTTTACTGAAATTGTAATTAAAATATTTACAGTTCCAGTTATTGTTCCAGGATTATATACAGTTGAGGCAGCAAGTGTACTATTGTTTACTGAAAAGCTACCAACATCTGCGCCATTATCTGAACGAACAGCTTTCCAGAAATAAGATAAACTTCCTGAAGTAACAACAGGTGAATTTGCAGACACTGACAAATTGGTAATACCATTGATATTGCCATTTTGTGGGATACCTTGTATTGCGCCAACTTTAATCGCCTTATCTTTTACCACTAAATAACTCCAGTTGAAAAAAGCCCTTTGAGCAGAAACATCACCAACTGTTCCTTTATTGATATTATGACCAGCTTCTAGCATAACCTGACCGCGGTTTGGATCTCCAAATCCATTACCATAAGCCATTATAACAGCAGCACCATCTGAAATGCTGGGAACATTTGATTGTGTTGGATCATAAGTGATAATTTTTGTAGAAGTTCTCCAGCTTTGTCCTTTAACGGGCAAGTATACCTGCTCGCTACCATTCAAATGAGCGGCATCCGTAACGCCGATAAACTGTGAAACCCAATCATCTGCAGTTGCTGCTGTTCCGGTTTGCGGAGCAGATATAGCTGTATTGGTATTATAAGGAACAGTTGCTGTAGTATGATTCCCCCAAAGTACCAATGAATTTTGTGCATATGCAGTTGATCCTGATGCAGGAAGAATAACACCTGTACCTGCTGTCGATGTTTTATTACTTAAGAAGTTGGTTTGTTGACTTGTATTTGCCGGGTTGTACATATTTTCCAATGCACTACCTGCGTGACATCCTAACCAGATAGCTCCTTTATAAGTCAAGTTCCAATTGTATAAGTTACCATGCGTTGCCCATGTAGGATCAGCGTGAGGCATAACAAAAATATCGCTACATGTTCCCAATAAAGATGGCGCTAAATAATTATACGCAGTTGAAGGAATTCCTGCATTGGTTATAAAACCTTGAGCAATTGAACCATTTTGCGCATCTAATGTCCATGTTGGAACAGACTTGATGGTGTCATATTTTGCACCGATAAAAGTATAAGCAGAAGCCAAAACTCTTGCCGTAACCAAACCTCTCGTATATCCATTACCGCTAGTAGGCGTTCCTGTTCTCCATCCTGTTATTGCAGACTGAATGGGACTGGTGATATAATTTGATGGGATGATAAATAATCCTCCCTTATAAGCATTCCCTTCAATGGTATAATCTACGGCATCTTTTGCCTTTCCTTCCCTGACTACCCAAATGATTGGAACATTATAAAACTTCACCAACTCATGGATTAATCCATAAGGGCGAAGTCCATTGGGTTTAACGTTAGCATTCACGCCCATATCAATGATATAGGAACCCGAAGGGATTAAAATTTGAGCAATAGAATAATTTGTAATTGTAGTTAATAGACTAACAACAATTAATACACGTAGAATCAAATTCTTGAACATAGATTTGCTTTATTTAATTGATTGAAATATGCAAAATAGATTGCACGACCTTTTTTTAAGGGACGGGAATATTTTTTTTCAGCTGTATCATCTAATAAAAAGACGACACTATGGTTTGGAGAGGTGGAATAAATACTCAATAAGTATTTTTATTCAAACGCAATTTATATAAAACTAATTTATAAACAAGTAATATTGCTAGGTATTTCTAATTAGAAATACTTAGAAATCGACAAGTTGCATGTAAATTATTAAAAATATTAAATTTAAAATGGACTAGAAAGAACCTGCTTCTTTTAGCTTCAAAATGAATTTCAAAGTATGAATCTCTACGAAATTCAAAAGGAAAAGCTTTTCAAATTCATGAGGAAAAACATAAAATAGAATTTCATATAAAAAACATCCATTCCATATTGAAGCAAAGCATTGTAAAATATTTCTTATAAAATCAATAATATAAATAAAGAAGAATACTACGCTTCGAACGATCTATCATACCTTCAATTTCTTTAAAGAAGCCAAACGAAACCATTGGACATCCTTTGCTGAAACAAATAGCACCATCAACTTCTTGCTCTGGTAAATCTTTATAACTATGTAAAACAATATTTCTTTCGAATGCGTTACTATTTGAATGATCAAGACCGGTTAATTTATAGCTCTTCCCAAATTTACCATAATAAGAATTACCAATACGGTATTTACCAATTGATGTAGCCATCGTATTGGGCACATTGCTAAACTGTAAAGAATCTGAATTTAAAATACTTGAACCATAACCATGCGCCACAAGTCCTTTCTTAATTATTTTTTTATTCCGAAGATCAACAACAAAAAATCTGTTTTTACCAGAGGCAATTTTCATGTCTAATAAAAAAGCAATCTCTTTATTGTAACCATTTTTATTTTCTAAGTAGGCATTGATTTCATTTATTTTTTTGTCTAACCGCTTTAAATAAGCATCATCATCATTTTTGAGAATGACATTTCTATTTTCAATGTGTGATTCTACATTTTTGATTTTGCATCCAAAGTTTAAAGAAATGGCAAATAAAATAATCGCGTTTTTTAATAGCATAATTTATTTATTAAAAAGTAAGTGAAAGTCAAATGAACAATATATTATGCTATTATTGGTTTAATGTATCCTTAAATTTATGTAAAAAGTATGCAACATATTAAAATGAAAAAGGTTTTACATTTCTGTAAAACCTTTAGTTGTTAACGCGTTAGGAGGAATCCCCTATCGCTCAATATCTTGATACTACTAACCTTTCAATATATAGCTACGTTCCTTTGTGATAATCATTTGAAAAACCTTCACTTTATCTACGGAATGGCTTACTGAATGTTCAAGAACTGACGCTTAGGTAGAGAAAAAATGGGATGTAAAAAACCTTGTGATGAGGAATCATTATACAGCATTCAGAAACTCAATCTGAGCTAATGAATGCTTCTATTCCTCCAACAATAAAATCTGTTCTTTTTTGTTCGGTGTAATCCAAATTAGCACTTACCCATTCATATAAAAAATCTTCCTTTGAAATTTTCTGAAATTCATTTTTTAGATAGGATCTCAAGTGAGTTGGCGATTTTTCTATTTCATCCCAAATAGCATTTCTATTGTTCAACACATACACCATATCCTCAAAATCAGAGCTCATACGACCATCTCCACCTCCTCTACCCTTATATGCTTCCATTTTAGAGGCTAGAAAGAAAACAGGTTCCAGTAGTTTAATGCTAACGCCTTTATCTAATTGTTTTTCCATTGGCTTACCAAAACCCTCTTCATACCATTTGTTAGTAAATCCGAGAACAGTGCTGCTTGTTGGCATAACATCAACTATGATTCCCTGAATTTTGAAGCGACAAATTACTCCCGATTCATGGTCATTGACAAATCCCTTCTTACGCAATTGTTCCTCAATGGCTGCATATCCCGAATAATGAACCAACTCAACTAAAATATCAACATCATCTGTAGGCCTTACTTCGCTTGCCGGTCTATCTGTGTATAATGAAACAGTTGCACCACCAACAAAAAGAACCGATTGGGTCATTTCTCCCAATGCTTCGCAAACTGCTTATATTCTTGTGATGTTTTGATGGTGACTCATGGAATTATTTCTTTTTCAAGTTCCTTCATTGCTATTTTTTTTTCACGGGCACGTCCAACGCGAATAACGTCTATACAAGAGAGCCATTTATACAGCTGCTCATCTTTACCAACGGCTATTGTTGCGCCAGAATAAAGCGGTGCAATAGACAGACCTCGTGTAGTTCCCTTATCGTATGGCCAAACATACTCCAATTCTGCGGTAATACGATTTTTAAAAAAAGGATGAGAGTGTCCTGTTGGGATTCCTGTTACCAATGTACCCGGAACCTGAGGAAAGACATAATGTAAACCATGCTGAATAAATTCAAGTAATGATTGGCGATGAACCCTTCGCCTACTCTCGTCAATCAAACCTGCAATATGACTGCGGTTGAGAGATTCTGAAATTTCAGATATGCTTATGGACAATTCACTTGCCAAATCGCGATATTGCCAATCTTTTTTGTCGTAAGTCAGTATTTTAAGCAGGATAACGATATCCTGTGGTCGCATACCATTATGTGTTTTCATAACACAAAGATATATTATTGTTCGCGAATTGCAAACAACGAACAGGATTTTAATTTTTGATAGAAGTAATTTTCTTAGGATTTAGTTGTTTGTAAAATATCTGGATACTAAAAGATGAATTAGATAAATAAGTTTAAAGAGGTAAGATGAAACCCCAAAAAGGTTATCACCCCATATAGTGCAATATGGGTAAAACTCGATCAAGGTTATTATTTACTGATGTTTTTTTCGCCTGTGAATTCGTGCTAATTTTCAACAATTAAGCCCAAAACCCTTGATTTTACTGCATAAAAAAAGGCTTTACATATTTGTAAAACCTTTAATGTGACCGCGTTAGGATTCAAACCTAAAACCTTCTGATCCGTAGTCAGATGCTCTATTCAGTTGAGCTACGCAGCCATTTTTGTTTATTTTCCTTTAATTTAATGAAGGAATCCCGTTGATTTTAACCTTTGTAAAAACACCGTTTTACCATTGGGAGTGCAAATATAAAATAAAACCTATAAAAAATCCCAATCTTTTTAAAATTGGGATTAAAATAATTTGATTAGTAAG
>CALQKL020000087.1 GCA_943331145.2 Chitinophaga pinensis | reverse complement strand
CAAGAACTACTGCAGGTACCTCTTATCTCACCGCACCAAGTACGCCTAGCGGTCAAGCATACGGGTTCGTATTTAGAAATGCAAGGCTTCCGAAAAATACCGGATCAACACAATATTATTTAAGTCGCCCTTGGCCTAGTCCAGACGAAGCTTCTACAAGACAAAAAACGGTTTTTCTGAGCAGTAGATTAAGTACACACATAAGACAAGAAGGATGGAGTATCTGGAATGCAAATACAATTACAGCTAATTTGTATTATGGTGAATATAATAGCCGATATTTCAATGGTGCAAATGTTGATGTTTCACAAAGACCTAACTGGAGCTATCAATTGAATACAACAGATTCATCAACGTACACTTTGTCAAATATTTTTGGCACATGGAATCCTTGTGCTACTTTACCAGAATTGTGCGGTGTGCAAAATACAAGTCTTGCTGTTTCAAATTTTAAAGGCGTTAAAGGTGCATCCTCTTCACAATTTTCTTGGAATGCTTCATGGCCTGTTAACGGTATAACATATACGCTATATAAAAGTACCGACAATGTTACATATTCTCCAGTGTATAGTGTTACAGAACCTAGCGATTCTATGGTTAACTTTAGTTATAACGACCCAAGTTTGCCTGCTTCAGGTACTGCTTGGAATTATTATATTAGCGCATCTCGTGTTGGTTATACAACAGAAGTTTCAGATACAATAACAATATCGAATAAATCTAATTTAATTGTAAACGCATCTGCGGCACTGAACTTTTGTGGGTTTAGTCAATTGCTAGGTGCTCCATCTGCCACACAAACTTTTACAGTTGAAGGAACAAATTTAACAGCCAATGTAATTGTTACCCCACCTGCATCGTATGAAATATCTTCTGACAATAACAACTGGTTCAACAATTCAAACCCTTTGCAATTAACGCCAATTTCTGGCAATTTAAATTCAACTACAATTTATATACGCTTGAATTCTATAGTAATTGGTACATTCAATGGTAATGTAATTGTTTCTACATCTGGTGTTAATAATTCTAGTTTTACAATATCAGGAGTAACATATGGAGCTTCAACATCTTTTCCATTGCAGCATTGGCCATTGACTCAAAATAATATTGATAGTGCAAACGTTAGATCAGAATCTGTAATTGCGAGTACATCTTCTTTTAGTGGATTGTATACTTCAGATGGTACTCAACCTGCTAGTGGGTCAATCCCTTCATATTCTGGTAAGTATGGTCAGGCATTAGGCGCCAACCCGGCTGGAAACAATTGGTCTGCTATAGGCAGTACCTTAAAAAGAAATTATTATGAACAATTTACAGTTACTACTGCTCCTGGTTTTCAAATAAGAGTAGACTCATTAACGTTCCTTAGTGATTTTTACAATACAATTAGTGGTATCAAAATGGGGGTTGTGTTTTCTAAAAATGGTTTTTCATCACCTGCAGATTCAACAGAATTTTTTAGTGCAATTGGGGCAGGAGGCGTTACTATGCCATTGGCCGCAAGCGGAACTTTTACAAAATCGTTTACCCTTCAACGTAATGATGCAGGTCCAATAAATAAATATGCAATTTCACTAAATGGTATTGATGGGATAACACTAAATCCAGGAGAAACCTTATCCATGAGATTGTATTTCGCTTGTGGAAGCACAGGCACACCTAGATTTGCTTTTTTAAAAGATGTAATAGTTAAAGGCGTTGTATTAACTTCTTTGCCTTTGAATCTAACTTTATTTAATGCATACAACCAAAAAGATAAAAACCGTTTAGTTTGGACTACAACAAACGAACAGGATGTAACGCATATTGAAATTCAAAAAAGTACTGATCAAGTTCGTTTTAAAACGATTGGACAAGTGCCAGCAAAATTAGCCACCACAAACAGTTATAGCTATGAAGATTTACAACCGATTAATTTACAATACTATCGTTTAAAAATCAACAACCTAGATGGAACATTTTTTTATAGCCCAATTAAAATGGTAAAAAACAATATTGATTTTATTCAATTCTATCCTAATCCTGCGAAAGATAAATTAACCATTGAGCACGAAATGGCACTTATGAATTCAAAGGTTAACATTTATGATGTTGTTGGAAATTTGATTATTTCAATTCCTGTTTTTATAGGCAATAAAAAAATAGATATACCAATTTCAACACTGACAAAAGGCAATTATTTTGGTGTTTATTTCAATGGTCAATTTAACAGGTCGTTTAAATTTGTAAAAGAATAAATTTTTTTAATAAAATCATATTATACAACCAGAATAAAAAATTGAAATCGATTGCGTAGATTAATGATTTTCGATTTCAATCGATGCAAGACTAGACTATTAACTTTACAACCTAATAAAATCTGAAATTACTTTTTATGTATACAATCATGAGGCGTTTATTTTTAATTACTATCCTTTACTTTTTTAGTGCTTTAAATGTAGTTGATGCACAATTATTATCTTTCCCAGGAGCAGAAGGCGCTGGTAAATTTGTGTCTGGAGGCAGAGGAAATGTTTCAACTGCGCCAAAAGTATTTGAGGTTACTTCTTTAGTAGATAATGCATCTTCTGCAAATACACCAGGAACCTTGAGATATGCAGTTACCAACAACAGCCCCTCAGTACCCAATAGAATAATCGTTTTTCGAGTTTCAGGTACAATTCGTTTATATGCTCAATTGAATTTAAGCAGGGCAAATACAACAATAGCAGGACAAACAGCTCCAGGAGGTGGAATCACGATTGCAGATTATCCAGTTTACATAAGCAATAATAATATTGTCATCAGATATATTAGATTTAGACTTGGAGATAAAAACCAAGCGGCGGTTTTAGGTAATGATGATGCTTTTGGCGACAATGGAAGTCCCCGTCAAAAAATTATGATAGACCATTGCACAATGAGTTGGAGCAATGATGAAGTAACTTCAATTTACGACGGAGATAGTTTATCCATTCAATGGTGTATGATGACGGAACCCCTTGACTTTTCATATCATGACGAAGGGGCAGGTGTACAAAATCATGCTTATGGCGGAATACAAGGTGGAAAACATGCATCATTACATCATAATATTTATGCGCATTGTAGAGGAAGAATGCCTCGTTTCAATGGAATCAGAACAGGCTATGCCGATACAACTGATTTTAGAAACAACGTCATTTACAATTGGGCAGATTACACCACTAATGGTGGAGAAGGCGGTAGCTATAACGTCGTGAACAATTATTATAAATATGGCCCAAATACACCATCTACAGCATCTAATGGTGTAAATAGAAGAAACATGCTGATTCAACCATATAAGCAAACTACTGCTCCGGTAATTCCTTATGGAAAATATTATCTAACAGGAAATTATTGTTTTAACAGTGCAACAGTCACTGCACGCAATTGGCTTGGTGCTTCATTTGGTTCAGGGTCTTATACAGATAGTACAAATTCAAAAGTTCTAGTGCCATTTAATTGTGTAAACATCAATACACAATCTGCAACAGACGCGTATCAATCAGTGTTGAAAAATGCAGGATGTAATTTACCATATAGAGATACGCTTGATCAACGTATTGTAAGTAATATTATAAATGGAACTGGTAAGTTAATTGATTGCCAAGGTGGCTATCCTCGTGGTACGGCTTATTCTGTTAGTGTAAATGCTTGGCCATTTTTGCCAACAGGATTTGCACCTCAGGATTTTGATCATGATGGAATGCCTGATGCTTGGGAAACACAAAGAGGATTGACAATAAATTCTATTGCTGATTTAAATCTGTATACTTCAACTACTGGCTATAATAATATAGAAACTTTTTTAAACGGTGATACCATTACAGCTCCGGGTATCCTAAATACTTGTGTAAGTTCTAAATCAATATTTACAAATAATGAAGGCAATTGGGTACATTTAAAAGATACATCTTACGGTGATTACAATTCCAGTTTGTACTTAGTATCAACAGATACAAATAATTTAATTGCTTCAATTTATAGTACTGATAATTTCCAAAATTTAAATGCTTCTTATTATACCTCTAGCACGATTAGACGCACTACAGCAGGTAAACCATTTTTAAGCAGAAACATTACCATTACATCAACTGCTCCTGGTCCATTTGCCGCTCCAATTTCTTTTAGAATTTACATTTCAAAAAAAGAATATGATGATCTTAGAGCTGCAGACAATAGCATCAGTAGTCTTGCCGATTTAAGAATCGCTAGGTCTGCTTCTACCACTTGTTCGTCAGCATTGCCCAACGACTTTACAGTAATACAACCAACTGCAACAGGTATTTTTGGCAGTTATAAAAATGGCTATTTTATAGATTTTCAAACAGATAATTTCGGAACATTTTATATAGCTAGTAGTAATGCGCTTTTGCCACAATCAGGAATATATTATTGGATTGGCGGTGCTTCTGGAAATTGGACTACAGCTTCTAATTGGTCGTTAACAAGTGGTGGTAGCCCTGCTTCTACATTTCCTGTTGCCAATGATGGTGTAGTATTTAATACTGCTAATACAATAACCGTAAACTATGATCCAGCTAGTCATGATATTGGATTTGCTTCTTTCACCATTATCAATAACACACAAGTTACACTTGTAAATAACATTGCTCCTGCTGGGAATAATCGTGGATTTACAATTAATAATGGAAATGCAAGTGCTTATTATGAAGTTGTTGAAGCGGGGTCTTCTTTAAAATTAATAAGCAATATCAATACGGCTCATTTCTCTTTAGGTAGTGATGTATTAAGTAGTGGAAGATTGCTTTTCAATGGTCCTGTTTATTGCATCAATCAAGCCATCAATACGGCTTATGGTCCAAGATTAAATGCATCAACCGATTCTATCATCATCAATAATTTGTTTATCATCACTTCTCCTGATGCTATCGTTCAAGGAAGTAATCCAATTGGAAATAAATTTCATTTCGGCCCTCAAGGGATTTATCAAATTGATAAGAATGGAGGGATTTATCTTTTTGGCAAATGGGACAATGGGGCTTTAATTAAAGTAACTGGATCTGGCAATTCATTCCCTGTTTATTGGAATGGATTTTATCCAAACGGATACCTATTAGGTGGATTGGAAATAAACACGCCTAATGCCAATTCTTCTGTAGTTACAAATTTGAATATCCCAAGTAATGTTGTTTTTCAAAATAATGTCACCATACAAAATTTAGGCACGAGTGCAGGTATACAATTGGCGAGCAATCCCAATTTTACCATACAAGGAAATTTAATTGTTAATAATGGTTCTGTTGCTGTTGCAAATAGCAGCTCTACTTCAAGCATAACCATAAATGGACAACTCAATAATGCTGCAGGTTCTTCATTGGATTTACAAAGAGGAAGCGCAAATACTACAATTAATGTTGCGGGTAATGTTCAATTATCTGGTGGTGTTACAGAATCAGGAAGTTCAATTGGATCAACTCTTCAGTTAAATGGAAGTGCAACTCAAAACTTATCAATAAATGGAAATATTACAAATGACGTTTCGCTAAAAATAAACAACGCTCAAAATGTAATTGCATTAACAGACATCTCACTGTCATCTTCTAATGATGCTATTTTAACACTACAATCTGGACACTTGAATGTGCTTCAAAATAATAAGAAAGTAATTGTAAACAATCCAAATGTACTTGCAATCTCTGGAGGAACATTAGCTTCTCACATCATTGGAGCGCTTTCAAGAAGTTCGAATGCTGCAGCCGTTTATGATTTTCCGGTTTCAGATAATGCTGCGGATTTAGCAAATGCTTCTATAAATGCAAGCAATACAAATGCTACAAATTGGACAGTTGAATTTATACGTTCAAATCCAAATAATACAACTGGTTTACCAGCTGGTATTGGTAATATCACACCATACAGATGGGATGTTTTAAGAACTGGAGCTACACCATCTGAGGCATCGCTTATAAATTTGAAATATACTTCCATAACGAACAATGGAATAACCAATCCAGCAACAACTTCAATTGTAAATTGGAACAATAATGCATGGTCATCATTAGGAGGAAACTTTGACAATAATGGAGGCATCAATACCATAACTACACCAATTACAAATTTTGGATCTTTCAGTTTTGGAATTCCTGTTGTGGTAGTGCCAACATTAAATTCAACATCTCTCAATGCATTCGGTCAAATTTGTTTGAATGCGGTAGCTGGGCCAAACACATTCGTGTTGAGTGGAAGTAATTTATCCGCAGGAGACATTACGATATCAAGTCTTACGGGCTTTACATATTCATTATCAGCAGCAGGTACTTATAGTTCAACGCTTGTAATTCCACAGGCAGGTGGCACATTGGCGAACACGACCATTTACGTTAAGTTTACACCAACTGCTTTACAATCCTACAATGGAAATATTGTCGTTTCTGGAGGAGGGGCTGGTTCAATAAATGTATCAGCTTCGGGCTCTGGAACAAGTCAATTAACACCAACATTTACACAAGTAAATCCAATTTGTTCAGGAAGTTCATTTACACTTCCAACAATATCAAACAATAATGTTAATGGCGTTTGGACACCTGCAATAAATAATGCAGCAACTACAACATATACGTTCACCCCAGATGCAAATCAATGTGCAACAACCACAACCATGACCGTTAGTGTGACACCTTCTATTGATCCAACATTTACGCAGATAAATGCAATCTGTGCGGGAGGGTCATTTACGTTGCCAACAACTTCTAACAATAGCATCACTGGAGTTTGGACGCCTTCAATAAACAATACAGCAACTACAACCTACACATTTACACCAGATGGAAATCAATGTTCCAATACTACAACCATGACCGTTAGTGTTAATCCAGCCGTTAATCCAACATTTACACAAATAAATGCAATATGTACTGGAGGTTCATTTACACTACCAACAACTTCTAATAATAGCATCACTGGAGTTTGGACACCTGCAATTAACAATAACGCAACTACAACATACACCTTTTCACCAGATGCAAATCAATGTGCCATTACTACAACCATGACCGTTAGTGTGAATACATCTGTTAATCCAACTTTCACTCCAGTTAATTCAATATGTTTAGGTGACTTGTTTATATTGCCTTCTGTTTCGAATAACAATATAACAGGAACATGGACACCAGCGATAAACAATACAGCAACTACAACGTATACATTTACACCAGATGCAAATCAGTGTGCAAATACAGCAACCATGACGGTTAGTGTGAATAGTAATTGCGTAGGAGCGATAGTATATCCGAATCCTACAAACAATGGAAATTTTAAAGTTAATCTCAAAAAATTTGGCATTAACGTGTTATCAAAAAACATCAGCCTGATCATTTACAATGAGCTTGGAGAATTGGTGTTTTCAAAAAAGCTTACCGAAGAAATCAGCTCAGAAAACATAAGTAAGCTTAGTAATGGAATTTATTTTATAAAAATAATTTCAGCCGATAATACTATTATTTATACGACCAAAATCAACAAAATGAATTAGTTTTTTTGAATAAATAGGGCAAGGTTCATTTTAAAAACCGTCTTAGAACAAAAAATCTGAGGCGGTTTTTTTTATGATAATTAGGTTAAAAAAGTAGGGGTTGAAAAAATCAAAGTGAAAATGAGAACGAGAGTGAAAAGTGGGTTCTGATTTTTTTCTTCATTCTCATGCTGTTTCTCGTTCTAATCAAAAAAAACGCCAATCTTCAAAGGTTCTTGATTGAAAATTCTTCGTGCCTTCGAGCCTTCGTGTTACAAATTCTTCGCGCCTTTGTGTTCGTGTTATAAATTCTTCGTGCCTTCGTGTTCGTGTTAAAAAATCTTCGTGTCTTTGTGTCCTCGTGTCTTCGTGTTACAAATTCTTCGTGCCTTTGTGTCTTCGTGCCTTCGTGTTATAAATTCTTCGTGCCTTTGTGTCCTCGAGCCTTCGTGTTAAAAAATCTTCGTGTCAAAAAAATAATTCTCGAAGAGAATTGTCTCAGTGGTTCAACAGATTCTAACAAGGATAATAAGTTATCTAAACATATAAAAAATGGTTCATAAGAATTGAAAGAAACCCTCTTTCTAAAAATGAAAAATTAAACCAATAATTTTCATGTTTTTCTTTACGTTTTTTCGGCCAAAATTGGT
>CALQKL020000086.1 GCA_943331145.2 Chitinophaga pinensis | reverse complement strand
TATGCTTCTTCTGGGGTATAATTTATTTTTAAAAAATAGAAATTTAAGTATGTTTCAAATGCAGCAAACCATGCGTTGGTATGGACCAAATGACCCCGTTAGTTTATGGGATATTCGCCAAGCTGGTTGTACTGGAGTGGTTACAGCGCTCCACCATATTGCCAATGGAGAAATATGGTCGATTGATGAAATCATGAAACGTAAAGCAGAAGTTGAATCTGTTGGAATGATATGGTCGGTTGTTGAAAGTGTACCGGTTCATGAAGCCATCAAAACGCATTCTGAAGGTTTCGAAAAATACATCGAAAATTATAAAGCAACCATCAGAAACCTGAGCGTTTGTGGCATTCATATCATCACGTATAATTTTATGCCCGTCATGGATTGGACTCGAACAAACTTAGCTTATGAAATGCCAGATCGTTCATTGGCTTTATTGTTTGTTCGTGCCGAAGTAGTTGCCTTTGATTTATTTATTTTAAAAAGAAAAAATGCGGAGAAGGATTATAGTGCTGAAGAAATTGAAAGGGCTACAACAAGGTTCAATAACATGAATGAAGCCGAAAAAAAATTGCTTCAACAAAATATGATAAAAGGCCTTCCGGGAAGCGAGGAGCGTTTTTCCATAGAAAAATTTCAGCAAGCTTTGGATAAATATGATGGCATCAATGCCGATAAATTAAGAGCCCATTTAATTTATTTTTTGAAAGAGATTATTCCAGTTGCGGAAGAATGCCTTGTAAAGATGGTGATTCACCCCGATGATCCGCCGTATCCATTATTGGGATTGCCTAGAGTGGTTAGTACCGCAAATGATGTTCAACAATTAGTAGACGCGGTTCCATCATTAAATAACGGACTTTGTTTTTGTACGGGTTCTTTTGGCGTTAGGCCAGATAATGATTTGCCAATGATGTTTAAGCAGTTTAGAGATAGAATAAATTTCATTCATTTGCGCAGCACAAAAAGGAATGATTATGGCGATTTTTACGAAGACAATCACCTTGAAGGAGATGTAGACATGTATGCTGTGGTAAAAGAAATTGTAGCCGCAATGCAAGAAAGAAAAATGTCAATCCCCATGCGACCTGATCATGGACACCAAATGCTCGACGATTTAAAAAAGCAAACAAATCCTGGATATTCTGCAATTGGTAGATTAAGGGGATTGGCAGAATTAAGGGGGCTTGAATTGGGGATTTTGAAAAGTGGAAGTTTTTAAAATTAATTACAAATTGATATTTTATAATCCATTTTGTTCAAACTCGCTAAGCTTTTGAATGATTAAAGTTTTTAAATTTTAAAAAAAAATATGCAAAAAAATAGTTCACAACACATTTTAAATTCATCATCTAATTTATTGGGATTTTGTCTTGTTGTACTTACCTCATTAAAAATAACCAAGATTAACGAACACACTTTTATAGATGAATTTACAGGATTAGCTTGCTTTGTTTTGGTACTGAGTAGCATCTTGTCTTTTCTATCCATTCGATCAAACGATGAAAAGTCAAAAAGTCGTTTTGAGAAATTAGCAGAGTATATTTTTATGACAGCATTGATTGTAGTTTTTATAATTACATTCCTAATTGCATTTACAGTTATGTTTTAAGCTTAATAAAATTCGATATAAAAATTTGTTCGTGTTTTTTACTCACTTCGACTTCTTTTTTAAATTAAAATGTAGATTTTAATTTATTAATTAACATTTTTTTCTTGGTCTATTTAACATAGCATTTTCATTTTTTTAAAATATACATTTTAGTTTTATTAAAAGGGTATTTTAATACTGCTCTTTTATACATGTAGGAATTCAATTAATTAAAATTTAATTTTTATGAAAAACTATATTCCCATTCTATTCATCTCCTCACTTTTGTTTTGCAATGTTTCATTTTCTTTTTGTAATACAGATAAAAAAAATTACAAGCTAAATAAAATAATTATTTACGATTCCTTAATAAATCCACTTGCAAAATTTTCGGTTAAATGGAATGACAAAAAATTCAAATCATGTAAAACAGTTGAAGGGATAAATTACTTAAATGATGAAGAAAAAAAAGTCATTTGGGTATTAAATATGATTAGGTTAGATCCTCAATTGTTTATTAAAACGGTGTTACTTAATCCTGCAGTTATGAAAGCCTGGAAATGTCCAGAATATTATACCCTGATTTCTGATGTGAAAAAATTAAAACCAGATTCCACGCCTTTATTGCCAGATTCTCTAGCATTTATAAGTGCAAGGTGCCATGCCATACAATCAGGTAATAAAGGTTATGTAGGTCATACCAGACAGGTTACAGAATGTAAATCAGATTTTTTTGGGGAATGTTGTGAATATGGGAGTAATAATGCATTTGATATACTTATGGATTTGCTTGTTGATCAAGGTAAAAATCCTGCTGGACACAGAATTATTTGTCTATCGAATCGATATGAAAAATTGGGTGTCGCTATTCAACCACATAAGTCAATTTATCGAGTGAATACGGTAATGGATTTTAAATGATAACATGGTTTTTGAAATTAGTAGTTTAATACGTGGAATAGATTTTTTATAATAATTCACTAACAATTAAAACTAAAAACTATGACAAAGATCCTGCTCACACTAATTTTATTATCGGCTATTGAAGTGAAATCTCAGCCGTTTCATCACGAAGCTCGCGCACTCAAACTTTTTAAAAATCAACTTGAAAAGTCAGATTTTAAAACGGGCAAAGTTTTTATTACACTTGATACAATTGACATGTCGGATTTATATCAACCTTCTACATATATTGAAACTGAAGATCCTTCAAAAATTATTAAGATGTATAGTAAATTCATGAAATCTATTAAAATTGTAGGTCCATATTGGAATTATCACGAATTGGTTAATTCACCATTTTTTGATAGCCCATTGAATATTTCTTATATAATGGATACAAAATCCTCAACTTATTTAGTTAGAATCTGGACTGATAAAAATGATATTAGTAAAATTGAAGGAATAACCGTTGGTAAATACTCAACTAAACTCGTTCATTAACTTTACTAGTGATTTTTTTTTATTCAATTTTAGAAAAAAATAGCTAGCATTAAATAGCATTTTTAAATCGTATTTTTTATAAAATCAAATGAAATTTTGAATAAAATATTTGAAAGATTGTGAAATAGCGATCAAAATATATTTTAGGTGATACTGTGTTAATTATTGAAATACATTATTTAATTTTTTCTTTTCAGCACCTTTTTTTCTGTTTGTACCCATATGAATTTTATTACCAAAACCCCTTTTTGTAAAAAAAAACATGAAAATATTTGCATAAAAAAATAATAATGTTAATTTTGCTTACAGAATAATCCATTTGAAGTCAATTTGATTTTTATAAATTATTCTTTCCATCCTATTTAAATAATCCATCATCTACTGAATCGCTTCTTGCAATCTACTTGTTTTCCTATGTTTTAAAATTAAACATAATGGGGAATGTAAATATTTTATTCAAATTATTTAAATAGAAAAATACCAAATGACACTAGAAATTAAACGAAAATCAAAAAAAATGATAAATAAAACAGGGATTACCCTTTTATTAATTTTGCTCATCAGTACATCTGTCATGGGTCAAACTTCTGTTAGGGCTTTTGGATTAGCGTATTCCGCTAATTTAAAAGGAGCAACAACTTTATTGGGAAATACATCAATGGCAATAAAAACATCTGGAAGAAATGGTACCATTGACTTGACTAAAATGAATGAAACCAGTAATGCTTCTAATGGTCAAGGCGGATTAGGGTTTAGTCAATACGGTAACAATAACTCAAATATGCAATTTATTGATATTGACAATACTTCAGGAACAAGCAATTCTTCCTCAGCAGATTTAATTTTACCTGCCGGACAAAACACCATCAAATTTGCAAGATTATATTGGGGCGGTAGAATAAACAATTCTGTAGTAACTGGCGCGCCAGATACTCTACGTAAGATTAAAATACGAAAAGGTAGTGGAGTATATTCATTGCTAACGACAACTAGTGCTAATGTCATTACAAAAAGCGATAACTCTGGTTTAACTTCTTCAAGCACAATATATGAATCTTACATAGACATCACTTCTTTTGTGAATTCAAATGGCGCCGGAACATATACTGTTGCTGACTTAGCTTTGTCTCCAGGATCAAGTAATGGCGGACAATATGGGGCATGGGCAATAGCAATAGCCTATGAAAATTTGAGTTTGCCATACAATAGTATTAGAATGTATGATGGCTTTGCAGAGGTGTTTAATAGTGGTTCTGTAAGTTCTTTAAATTTAACATTAACCGGGTTAAATATTCCAAGTACATCATTAACATCTGATGAAGCGGTTATGGGTACCGTATCTTGGGAAGGAGATGCTGATCTAGCAGCTACATCTGGGAACCCACTCGGAGACTTTATCCAAGTTAATGGAATAACAGTAAGTAATGCTGTAAATCCTGCCACAAACTTTTGGAATGGCAGTGTTTCAAAAAATGGAAGTTTTGTAACAACAAAAAATCCAAATTATAGCAACCAGATGGGGATAGATATAGACGAAGTAAATGTTGGGACTGGATATAATATACAACCTAATGCAACTTCTGTAAATATAAAATTTGGTACTGAAGCAGACCAATATTTCCCAAGTATCTTTACATTTTGTGTAAGAGTTAAAGATCCTACTATAACGTTAACTAAATCTGTCTCTGATGCAAACCTAAGTGGTTATGTTGATGCAAATGAGGAATTAACTTATACGCTTTCTGGAACAAACCAAGGCGTTGGCTCATCTTATAATACATATATTGTAGATACGTTGCCATTAAATGTAACTTACGTTCCTAATAGTTTAGAAATAATTACATCTCCAGGTAATATAATTGGTATTAAAACCGACGCTGCAGATTCAGATCAAGCATTTTTTGGGGTAAATGGTACAAAAAACTATGTGAAATTTAACATAGGAATACAGGCAAATGGAACTAGTGGAGGAGAGCTGCCAATTGGATCTGTAGGCAACTTTTCGGTAAAGTTTAAAGTAAGGGTTGGTTCTAATCCAGCTATTGTAATAAATAATGCAAGAATATTCGGTCAATCTGTTGTTGGTGATCAATTTACCAATGATGCAACCGCAATAATTGATGTTAATTATGAAACAAACAATTCCGAAACGGCTGTATCTTGTGACTCCTATATATGGCATGGTGTGACATATACTAATTCTGGTATTTATACTTACAGCTATTTAAACACCAATAATATTGCCTCTGTCGATACGCTTCATCTTACAATAAATTATGGCACACACAATAGTTATGTTGTTACAGCATGTAATAGCTACTTATGGCGCGGCAGAATATACAATACAACAGGAAGCTACATCTATAACTATAATTACTTGAATAATAGCGGATGCGAAATAACAGATACACTTCATCTTACAATAAATACAAGTTCTCAGTCTTCAAGTATTGCAAGTGGTATTACATCTTACGAGTGGAATGGCTCTAATTATACCACATCAGGTACTTATACATGGACTGGTACAAACGCATTAGGTTGTGATTCTATAGCATTACTTAATCTTACTATTGACAATGTACCTGTTGCTGTAAATGATGTTTATGCTCCGGATCAAGACACCCCTTTTAGTGGAAATGTGTCAGGAAATGATCAAACAAGTATAGATGGTGGTAATACTTGGAGTTTAACGAGCGGTCCTTCTCATGGAATAATTACTTTCAATACAGATGGGTCATTTACCTATACGCCAGATCTAGGATTTACAGAATCCGATACATTCTACTATAGTTTGTGCGATGCAGATAATGATTGTAGTTCAGCTTTCGTAAGATTAATTATTCAAGCAGGATCAACAACACCGATAACGTTAACTTATTTCAATGCAAGATTAGCAAATAAACAAAATGCAGTTTTAACATGGAATGCTCAATCAGAAATTAATGCCAATCACTACGAAATTGAAAGAAGTGAGAATGCAGTAAGTTTCTCGAAAATAGGAAATGTAACCGCAATTGGGTCTCCAACAATAAGTCAGAATTATTTATATAATGATGTGTTTAGTACAAAATCTTCAGTACTTTATTATCGTCTTAAAATGGTTGATAATGACGGGACTTATAAATATTCAAATATCGAAAGTATTAAATTAAACAGCGGTGATACAAAAATTAATGTTTATCCTAATCCGTTTAATGCAATCATAAAAATTGTTGTTGTAAGTCAAATTGAAGAAGTTGGACACGTTAAATTAATTGCTTTGGACGGACGAATTGTTAATCAATTTGATGTTAAGTTGACAAAAGGAATTAATTCAATCCAAATGAACAACTTAACAAAATTACCAAAATCAATTTATACGGTTGAGGTCTCAACTTCTACAAACAGATTAACCCAAAGCGTTATAAAAAATTAATTTTTTCATTTTCTTATTTTCATTTTATTTAAAACAGGTTTAGCAATTATGCTAAACCTGTTTTATTTTAATGGATATAGGCTCTTAAGAATTAGGTCTATTCGAGATGTCTTTACAAATTAAGTTTGGAAACAATGAGAATTAAATTTCATTAAATATAATTCAGCGTAAAAAAAACGACAATATCAAAAATAGATATTGTCATTAGAATGGGAAACGGGCGTTTAATCATTACTCCTTTGAGATATTTTCCTAATTTTCAAATGCTAAGTGTTGACAAAAAAATAAATGAAAGTTGATGATTGTACAATTCTTTTTACCTACTGAGATTCAGTGAATCATTTAGAATACATTATTGGAATAGTTGGAAAATGGGAGTCAGGATAATTGCTTGTTGAAATAAATAAAAAGCCATCAAGAAAATTGATGGCTTTTGTTTGCCTAGATGATTACTGGGAGTTGGTACTTTTTGGAGGATTTATTACAATTTTAAAGTTTAAAATTTCTAAATTGTTTGACAAGAAAATCATCCTTTTTTAATTAATGGAAAACATAGGTTAGTTTGAATCGCGAAACTTTTACCTATAAAATATAAAATGATAATAAAGAATAAATCATTGCAAATAAGCCAGTATACAAAGCTGATAAAATCATCCTAACTTTAATCGCCATAATAGTAACTATTAATATTTTTTTAAAACAAAAAAATATTTAAATAATTATATTTCAACAATGGTAATTGAATTAACCCCACCTCTAATGACTAATAATTTTAACTAATAAGCAACTAAAGTAAATGAAAATCAACATTGTATTAATAATTAGTTTTGTTTTTTGCATTTCCATTTGCACAGCACAAGAACAAATACTATACAAGCAAATTGATACAACTAAATTATTCATGCAAGTATATTCACCTAAATTTTTGGATTCGTCTAAAAGTTATCCTGCTATGGTTTTCTTCTTTGGTGGTGGGTGGAGTAGTGGTGATAAAACTCAATTTATAAATCATGCAATGTATTTTTCACAAAGAGGCATTATTTGCTTTTTGGTAGATTATCGAACAAAAAACAAAAACAATACAACTCCATTTGAATCGCTAAAGGATGCAAAAACAGCTATTAGATTTATTCGAAAAAATGCTTCATTATATAGAGTGGATACATCAAAAATTATTGCATCTGGTGGTTCATCTGGTGGTCAACTTGCAGCTGCAACTGCATTAATAGATGCGTATTCTGAAACAAATGATGATTTGTCAATAAGTTGTATTCCCAATGCTTTAGTCCTTTTTAACCCGGTTATTGATAATGGACCGGGTGGATATGGATATGAAAAAATTGGCAATGAATATAGATTTTTTTCACCGCTGCATAATATAAAAAAAGGAGCGCCACCAACTATTATTTTCCTAGGAACTAATGATAAACATATCCCAGTTGAAACGGCTGAGTATTATAAAAAAGTAATGGAAAAAGTAGGTAGTAGATGCGAATTGAGATTGTATGATGGACAAGGGCATGGTTTTTTCAATCATAAGAATTTAGAATACTTCAAGAAAACGGTTATTGAGGCAGATAAGTTTTTAATTTCACTTGGATGCTTAAAAGAAGAACCAATTATTGCCATTGAATAATTTTATTATGGATATAATATACCTCATACTTAAATATTTTAATACTTTTTGAAGAATCAGTATAAGAAATATCTCAAAAGGTTCTTGAAGTTATTTAAAAGAAAAAACCTCAGCACTGCTGAGGTTTTTTTGTCGGGATGACTGCCGGGAGTTCGAACTTTTTGGAGGATGTGAATT
>CALQKL020000085.1 GCA_943331145.2 Chitinophaga pinensis | reverse complement strand
TAGCTTTTTCAAATTTTGTATTTTGTTTTGTAGCGTAGGGATAAATCGCACGTGCGGGGTTGCAGTGATCTAAAGCAAGGAAAACAACATAGTCACCATCAAGTATATTCATTATGTTTTTAGGGTTATTATTGTCTCTAAATGCCCAAATATCTTTTTTTCGACCATGACTTGTGTAGTGTTCTAACGAGTCGTTCACAACTGCTACAACCCAAAATTTTTCACCACTTAGTCTAGAGGGTTTTGTATTCAATTTATTCGCAAGTGCCTGTGATACTATTGAAAAAGCTTTAATCGTAAACCACTTTTTAAATTCTGTTGCATCTAAATAAACAACATGAATTTTTCCATTGTCGATAGTTAAGGGACAATGTTTTTCATCTTTTATTGCAACAGCAAAACCATTAGAGATTTTTCCATTGTAATGTTCAAATCTATCGTCTTGTTTTTCAAAGTCCTTAATATCCCATTTTATCTCTATATTCAAATTAGTTAAGCCTTTCCCTGGCATTGGATACAATACAAAATCGCAAATGTGTTCGCCACCTTTTGTTTTTTTACCAACCGTAATTTCAGGATTTAATCCCTTGATAATATTTGTGGCGGAATAGCTTGAGAATTTCTTTGGCAACAAAGTTTTTCTTTCAATTGCATCAGCTAGCATGAATTTTTCGAAGTAGTATTGTTGTAATACTTTTTCGTCAATTAGTTTTTTGGAGTTGTAAAACATATTTTTTAATTAGTTTTTTGGAGTTGTAAAACATAATTTTTAATTATCACCGCTAAATCACTTATACCCGCTATAAATTTCGCTTATTAGTTTTTATTACAATTGCTTCAGTTTGATCAGCGTATTAAAAAGATTGATATTATTTAAACCCTGTATGAACAAATATAACAAATCCCTCTAAAAAAAATTCACCCCTACCCTCACATCCCCCAACGTCTTCAACACTCATTCTCCCCCTTCCCCTCAATCGCTTCATTCATTTTATCCAAAAACAATTTCATTTCTGCCAACTTTTTATCTTCATCAGATTGCGCTTCTTTTTCGGGACCAAAACATTCGGTAATGTCAAAATAATGATTTTCGGTTTGTTGTAAAAGTTTGCCGTTTTGATGGATTACCACATTTACTAAAAGTTTGTCGTAGGTTTTGCCATTTTCAAACAACAGTTCTTGTCCTACTTTTTTCCAGGAATGTAAGTCTCTACCTTTTGCGATAAAATTCAACACTTCGTGCTCAATAGAAACATAATCATTAAAAGGCAAGCTGCGTTCGATGATAACAGCGTTTTCCAAACTGTTGCCCATTCCGCCTCTAATGGGTAAGGTTACACCAAATACTTGAAAAATAATTTCTTTAATAGATGGCATTGGAGATTGATTGTTCATGTTAGGTTGTTTAGTAAATGTAATTATTTTAATGATTATAAATCGGTTTATTAAATATGGTTTAAAATTTCGGTTTTCTTTTGTTGATAATCGGTTTCCGTAATCAATTTCCTATCAAACAATTCGGTTAATGTAGCCAATCGGTTGATTAATAATTTATCGGTTTGTTGATATTTTAATTTGAAGGTTTCTATTTCTTCATCACTTAATAACTCCACTTCAAAATTGATGTAATCGTCGTAATGTACCCTGCAGCAAACAATCTTTCCATCGAGTGTAATGTCCCAACCCATATTAGATCCCCAACCCAAAACCTGATTGGCCACCCAGCCGTTGTTTCCGTATCTGGGTTTGTATGGCATATCCATGTGCATGCCTCTTTTTATTTCTTTGAGATGGATACCATGATTGATTTCGAGATCGCCGGTAAATAAATAATTTAAAGAAGGCATTTTCTGTACCAACTTTTCTTTGAGTATGGATAATACCTGCGCCCTTTTTGTTTTGTCTATATCTTTTTTGATTTTCTCTTCCTTTAAAAGATTGCTTTCATCTTGAGTTATCTCAACGATGTTATAGAAATCAAAATTCATTGGGCCCCAACAGTGCATGATTTGTGTGCCATCGGCTTTTACGTCCCAGTGCGGCGCATCGTCTACTTTGAGTGAGCCATTTTCAAATGCAAGTTCTTCCGGCCTGAGCCAACCGTCTTCTCCACATTGATATACACTACGTAATCGATGCATGGGATCGTAAATAATCGTTGCCTTTATGCAGTGGTTAATGCCCAGCTCATCATTATCTGTAGTGGGCTTTCCGTAAGCTTCTTCTATAAATATTTTTTTAAGCTTTTCTGTAAGTGTGTTTGTGGTCATGTTGTTTTTTTAGTAAAACTAAAAGGGATGACCTCCAACTATTTGAGGGGTGGGGAAGAAATTTTTACCACACTATCCCACGGTTGAAACCGTGGGATAATAATGAAAATATAGGACACTCATTAGCATAGTTATAATGTGGGAAATAAAATACATTTCAAAATGCCTTTCTTTTTGAACATTTTTCTTAGCCCACCGTTTCAACGGTGGGTGGAAGATTGTCATTTGGGAAATTTACCACATTAACCCACGGTTGAAACCGTGGGCTAATAATGAAAATATAGGACACTCATTAGCATAGTTATAATGGAAAAATAAAACACATTTCTAAATGCCTTTCTTTTTGAAAATTTTTCTTAGCACACCGTTTCAACGGTGGGTGGAAGATAGTCACAATTTAAATCCCTCTTCTTCTAAGCTTTTTAATTTCAATTTTTGCTCTCTGATATATTTACAAACAACTTCCATCCTGGAATCGCTTACTGAAAATGCGGCATAACCTTTTTGCCAAGTAAATTTTTCATTTGTTGCAAATTGTTGATTGATGAAATGTGAAGAAAGTCCTTTTATATGTTTTATCACCTCCGATAACGATTTTTGTGGTGATAATGTAAATAAACAATGTACATGATCGGAAAGACCATTGACAATTTTTAAACTGCAATCCATTGTGCTAAATTCTCGATGAAGACAGCCGTATAAATGATTTTCAATTTCTGGTTTAATTAGAGGTTTACGATCTTTTGTTGCGAAAACAGCATGAACCCAAACGCTATAATATGAATGTGGCATAATATTGTAAAATTAGTTTGGGGACAAAGTATTTCCATGTTGATAATAGCATGTTTAGGATGTTTTTTAACTAAATTATAATGTTGTTTTCACACGCTTAAAACAGCATTTATTTTTTGAAATAAAATATTTATGGCCATTAAAAATGGGGAAGAATGACATTTTTTGGGAAATTTGCGACATTATCCCACGGTTGAAACCGTGGGCTAATAATGAAAATATCGGATATAACTCAACGCATTACATCATCTACTTTAATGACATTAAAAACTCCTTTGCATTAATTTGAATTGAAATTTGGTTCGACTTTTTTATGTCAAAATCAAATGGATTTACCCTGATTAATGGATGATGCGTTGAAGCGAAAGTTTCGGCCGTATTTCTGATGGTACGTATTGTTTTGCCTGCACCTATTTCAATGGCAATAATGCTTTTATGCTTTTCTTTAATTTCTTTACACCAGTTGTTATATCGAATTTGTTGATGTGTTGAACGAATCGGAATCCAAAACCAATCTCCAAATAACAATACATTAGGTCTGCACACACTCCCGCAATTTGGGCATATTGGAAGATTATTAGATTGTAGTTGCATGGGGTTAATGTCTGGAGTTAACCAAACTTCACGTTCAAGAATATCCAAGCATTGCATGTAATTAACGGAGCCATGACATTCAAAAATTCGGTTTTCATCAAAACCAGCTTTTAAAAAATGTTCATCTATGTTTGAAGTAACAATAAAATGTTCTTTGTCTTTTAATATTTCCAATAGTTTGAAGTACCCCTCATGTGGATTTGTTTGATGATATTTTTCTCTCAAATTCAACATGAATTCCCATGCTATTTTAGGCGTTTCAATAAAAGCATGATGCGACATCAAATCCAAATGGTTATAGTTTTTCCCTTCTATGATAATTGACTTAGTCCATATTCCATCATCTCCTCTAAATGGATTAAGTCCAGAATCAACGCTCATTCCTGCACCAGCAAAAATGGCAACCGCATCTGCTTCATTAATCAAATTGATTGCATTGATGTGATCATTCATATTATGGAATTTTGCCGAGTTCAATAATTTCATCCTTGTATTTTAAAGATGTTTGATTTAAGCTTTTCAGGATTTCTTCTACTAAATAATGCTGATTAAAAACAAAGCTTATAGGCTTAAAGTAAGACAAACCATATTTGGATTTTAAAAGCGTCTCTTTAAGTCCATACTTATTTATGTAATAAAACAAAACTTGAGATGCTGCAACGTTTAAAGTAATTAGCTTTTTTTCAAGGTCAATGGGCAATGGTATTCTGTGTTTATGCTGATAAAGAAGATTAGCCCACAATTCATAAATGTTTGGAAAAGATTCATCACCAATATTTTCAATTTTTATATACCTATTGGTTGTTTCATTTTTTTGAATATCTCCTAAATAAACACTTGATTCATTTTGATTAAATTGCTTAATTGTAGGATCTAAAATAATTCCATTATTATTAAAAGTTATCCAGAAGTGAGATACTTCAATATTGTTTTTTCGTGACTTTCCAATTGTTATTTCATGTTCGATTTCCATTAATGAAAATAATATTGATAGTGGATAACATAATGAAAAACAATAACCATCGGGGATTTCATTATCATATGTTTGAAAAACGAAATCCTCAGCTATTTCTTTTATTAAAATGTATTTGTTCTCCATAATTAAAATTGTTTGAAAATTAAATTCATTCGATTTTAAAACAAATATTCAATTACCGCATCCCAATGGGGAAATTTTTCTCCGCCAAACAAGATGAGTTCTCCGGTAAATTTATCGGCACCATTTTTATCTCTGTCATCAATCAAATAATCACCATGATTGAGGTGTTTGTTGTGCGATAGAATCAATCTTTTGTGTGCATATTTACCCAAGTATTTTTTCACCCAATCGAGTTTATCATTCAATGCCGTGGGGTTTTCCCAAGGAGATGTTGAAAGAATATACGTGTCGTATTTTGAGCATAGTTTGATGTAAGATTCTATCGCGTTATGCATGGGTTCCATTTTAGAAAATATATTAGGCACCTCATCAAATCGGCCATCGAATTCCGCCAATTCTGAAGGCGTTAATTTATCTATTCCAGTTTTAAAATCAACAAGGACATTGTCCATGTCAACGTAAACTATTTTGTTCATCATTAATATTTAAGTTTAAAATTATTTTTTGTTTTTAATTATGAGGTCACTAATGGCAGTCAATTTATTTAAAATCATTTGGCCTTTTTCTTTGTCACCTTCTTTTACAAATTGATGCATTTGTTCTCTCAAATAAACATACGATTCATTTAAAAAACCCATAAGTTCATGTTGCATTTGATCACGAAGGTTCCAGTATTTTTTAAAATGAGATTCTATTGTTTCTATATTTTTTTCACCAACACAATCATCATTAAATTCAGTAGAATGAAACTCTAACAACAATCCTTGAAGCAAAATATAATCTTCAATATTATCTGAAGCTGGATTAAAGTTTTTCAACTGATTTAAAATTTCATTTTTTAGATTTTGAAACCGTTCCCACATTAATTTTTCTTCATCTCTAATTTCGGCTGCTTCTTCCCATTCATGTGCCTTTGCCGCAGCGCTTTTAAGCTTATATGCTGTAATGAGAAATAATTTGATTTGTAAAATTTCTTCTTTGGTAATGTTGATTTTCATTGTACAATGTTTTGTTTGTTATGTGATTACATAAAATTAACAGGGCAAACCTCAATCTTTAGGAGGAGAGGAAAATAAGTTTGGGGTTTGTGGTTTGGGGTTTGGGGTTTGGGGTTTGGAGAATAAATATATTGTTACATTTTAGTATTTAATATAGATTTTAAGAGTTTCAATTTTATATATATATTTGATTTAAATAAATTTCATCAGGTAGAATCATGACTGGAAATTTCACCCTTTCAGGAGACGAATTATCGATGAAAATGAAAAAAGGAACCGGCAATACTTATTGGACTTATAGTTCATATAATAAGCGTTTAACAAATGGAGATATGTCCTTAATATTTATTGATTCATTATAAAAAATTATGTTTATGAAAAAAATTATCTTTTTATTAGCTATTGTTGTTTTGCCTTTTGTTTCAAAGAGCCAATCTTACAAATTTTGTTCTTACACTTCTACAAGCAAATATGTAATGACTTTTAATCAGAATGACCAGCAAACAGCATCATTCAAACTATTTGATTCAAACGATAACTTAGTTAAAACCACAACAGGAAATTGGGAATTTCGCGAAGAAGGTGTTTATGGTGCAGCAACTTATATTATTTACAAGTTCAATGGTGCAAACGCAAATTTACCAGATATGAAGTTTTTGTATATCCGTGACGGAAATGGTAGTCCACAAGAAATCAGAGACGTTAAAGATAGAACCTGGAGTCGATGTTTTTAAGTAAAATAAAACATTTATAATTTATTTTTTACGCATTTCAAAGTGGGTTTAATGTAAATATGCCATTACTTTTTCTACTTTTTTTATACAAAAGTTTAGCTATTAATTCAACAATCAATCTTTCGTAGATAGGTCTTTTTTCAATACCCGTTTATTAATTAATATACCTCGCCCTACTATTTACAACCGAATTAGTTTGTACTATCAATAAGCAAATAATATTGCCTTAGTAGGAGATTTTATAGCGTTTGGATATAAAATAATTTCATTTTTTTTCATTTCGTGAAATCGTTTTGGTTTTTGGGACAGCCTTTTTTCCTGTGGTTATCATAAAGTCAATGAACCCAATATTGATGAAAGTTAATTTGATAAGTCTGCTCTATTAATTATTTTAAAACTAAATTTACCCCTAAAAAAATGAATCCAATTACTGTTTCTTCAACCATTCAAGCACCAATCCATAAAGTGTGGTCATCTTGGACAAAAGCGGAGCATGTTGAAAAATGGAATTTCGCTAGCGATGAATGGCATTGTCCTGAAGCAAAAAATGATTTAACCGTTGGTGGTGAATTTCATTACACCATGGCTGCAAAAGACAATTCGATGAGTTTCGACTTTTGGGGCACGTATCAAGAAATTATTTTCGAAAAGCACATCGAAATAATTTTAGGAGATGGAAGAAAGATGACAGTAACCTTTGAAGAAATTGAAAATGGGGTAATTGTTACTGAAATCTTTGAGCCGGAAAATGAGCACCCAATTGAACTTCAACAAGCTGGCTGGCAAATGATTTTAGATAATTTTAAAAACTACACGGAGAATTTATAAAATTAATTTTCTTTAAATGTTGTAATATATCTTTCTAAAAAAAACTTTTAACGATGCCAAATATCAATCCTTTCATACACTTTAATGGTAATACCGAAGAAGCTTTTACATTTTACAAATCCATTTTTGGTGGTGAATTTACCAACATCACTCGTTTTAAAGATCTGGCAAATGCAGAAAATTTGTTTTCTGAAAAGGAAGCCAATTACATTATGCATATCGCATTGCCAATTGGAAAGAACAGTGTTTTAATGGCAAGCGATGTTCCAGAAATATTTGGAAAAGTAAATGAAAATGAAAACAGAAGTAAGGTTCACATAAACGCAGATAGTAAAGAAGAAGCTGAAAAATTATTTAATGCACTTTCGGCAGGAGGTGCAATAGAAGTGCCTTTTAGTGAAAGTCAGCCGGGCTCATATTTTGGTATGTTTAGAGATAAATTTGGTATTGAATGGATGGTGAATTTTTCTGGGAGATAAAAATATAGTTTGGATTTATATAGATAAAAACAGATAACGAAATGATAATTTCAACTATCGTTTTAAATTTTTAATTTAATGATTAGAATTATTGCTTTTTAAACTAAAATTTATGTTTGTTTTACTCGCTGCTTTATTGGTTGGAATAATGGGGGCCTTCATCAAACTTGGAAACACTTGTTTGGTTGCGTCTACGGAGCAAATGATTAAACATAAAAATCCTTCAAAGTTTTTGGAAATAATTAATTCCTGGTTTTGGGTTATACTACTTATTACTTCCTTGCAATTAACCATTGGTTTTAATGTTTTAATAAAATCATTCGCGCTTTCATCGATGACTTTCGTTGGCGGCATATTGTTAGGCCTTGGCGCTTATTTCAATAGAGCCTGCGCAGTTGGTACAATTTCAAAAATTGGCATTGGGAATTTAAATTATTTATTTACACCAATTGGTATTTTTATTTCTGTTTTTATTTTTTATCACTTACCCATTGATGCTC
>CALQKL020000084.1 GCA_943331145.2 Chitinophaga pinensis | reverse complement strand
CAAGGAAAGCAAACCATTTTTATAAACAAACTTTTTCCAAAATGGGCAGATACAATAATTCGAAATTTTTTCTATAAAAAAGGAAAGCTGGTTAAATAAACTTTACGATTGGAGAAGTGAAAAGTGAAAAGCAAAAAAACAAAACGCAATTTTGACTTTTTAATTTTAAATTTTGAATTAATTAAAGATGAATTGATACAAAACAAAAAATTGATTAATATTCTATATTTTTATCGTTTAATTTAGCAAATGCCCATACTTACTTTAATAACTGATATTGGTGAAAAAGATTTTTTAACCGGCGCTATAAAAGGGCAAATGCTTCGGTATCAGCAAGACTTAAATATTGTTGACATTACACATACAATTCCTCCTTTCAACTATCCACAAGCTGCTTACATTTGCAGAAATACCATAAATAATTTCCCTCCGGGAACTTTCCATTTAATATTAGTTAACATATTTGATGAAAAATCAAACCTGTTTATTCTTGTTGAACATAAAGGACATTTTATTGGTTGTGCAGATAATGGCTTGATTACAATGATACTTGAGGAAGAACCTCAAAAAAAGGTGGCATTAGAATTAGATCAGTTAATGCAAAAAAGTACTCTTTCTTTTACAAACCTTTTCGCAAAAGCATTATTTGAATTAACGAATGGAAAGACAATAGAAGAAATTGGCAACACAGAAATCGAAATTAAATCCAAACATCCATTGAAACCAACTACAGGCGACGATTGGATAGAAGGACAAATCATTTTCATTGATAACTTTGAAAACGTAATCATTAACATCAGTAAAATAGATTTTGAAACAAACAGAAAAGGACGAAATTTTTCTATTGTTTTTAAACGTGATGAAATCATTGAAAAAATAAGCACTACATATTCAGATGTAAATGAAGGCGAGAAACTAGCATTTTTTAACTCTGCAGGTTATCTTGAAATAGCCGTCAATAAAGGGAATGCAGCCGGCTTATTTGGACTTCAAGGCTATGGCGAAAATCAATATCTTAGCAACCGACTTTTTTACCAAACCGTAAAAGTTTTCTTTCATTAATTCAATGTTTTATTCTGCAATCAATAGAATTAAATGATATTAAAAAATACATCTGAAATCGTTAAGAAACCAACCCGAATAATCTCATTGGTTCCATCTCAAACAGAACTCCTACATTTTCTTGAACTTGAATTGGAAACCATTGGGATTACAAAATTTTGTATACATCCTTCCACATGGCATCGCGAAAAAATAAAAATTGGCGGCACGAAAAATCTGGATATTGAAAAGATTATAACCCTTGAGCCCGATTTAATTATTGCCAATAAAGAAGAAAATGTAAAAGAACAAGTTGAAAAACTTGCACAAGATTTCAATGTTTGGGTAACGGATGTATATAATTTCAACGATTCGCTTCAAATGATTATTGATATTGGATCAATCACAAAAAAAGAAACCAAAGCAAACACATTAATCCAATCGATCAAAAATGAATTCGATCTAAATCAACTTCATTTAAATGAATTGAAAAATGTTGTTTATTTAATTTGGAAAGAACCATACATGACTATTGGCGGAGATACATTTATAAATAATATGCTCTTGCAAGCTGGATATAAAAATATTTTCGAAGATACATTCAGATATCCAGAGGTATCTATTGAATTGTTGCAAGACCTTAAACCTGAATACATTTTTTTATCCAGCGAACCCTACCCTTTTTCTAACAAACATTTGGAAGAAATGAAATCAGAATTACCTGATTCGAAAATAATTTTAGTCAATGGAGAAATGTTTAGTTGGTATGGACCACGTTTATTACAAGCTGCAAACTATTTTAATCAGCTTCGTTTAAAAATATAAAAATCAAACTATGTTTTTAAAAAACATTTCGATTACTTATTTTTGCAAAAAATAAATTTTATGGCAACAAACATTATTGAATTATTAGGAAAAGATGCAGATCATCTTTTAAATCACGTTTGTACTTCAATTCCTAAAGAACAAATTCATCTTCCTTCACCTTCTCATATTGATAATATTTGGATGAATAGCAATAGAAACAACCAAACTTTAAATAGCCTTCAAGGATTATTGAATCATGGTCGTTTGGGTGGCACAGGATATGTTTCCATTTTACCGGTTGATCAAGGCATAGAACATAGTGCTGGTGCATCTTTTGCACCAAACCCTTCATATTTCGATCCTGAGAATATTGTGAAATTAGCTATTGAAGGAGGATGCAATGGTGTTGCTTCTACATTTGGCGTTCTTGGAATTGTAAGTAGAAAATATGCACACAAAATTCCAATGATGGTTAAAATAAACCACAATGAATTTTTGAGTCTTCCTAATAAATTCGACCAAATCATGTTTGGACAAATTAAATCGGCATGGAACATGGGTGCAACTTCAGTTGGCGCAACCATTTATTGGGGAAGCGATAACAGCACCAGACAATTACAAGAAGTAGCAACTGCATTTGAAATGGCACATGAATTGGGTATGGCTACCGTATTGTGGTGCTATACAAGAAACAATGGATTTAAAGTAGATGGCGTTGATTATCACACTTCAGCTGATTTAACCGGTCAAGCAAATCATTTAGGAGTAACGTTACAAGCAGATATCATCAAACAAAAAATGCCAACCAATAATGGCGGATATCTTGCTACAAAGCATGGTAAAACTTCTCCATTGGTGTATAGCAATCTTACCACTGATCATCCAATCGATTTAACCCGTTATCAAGTAGCCAATTGCTACATGGGTCGTGTGGGTTTAATCAATAGCGGTGGTGAAAGTAAAGGAGCATCAGATATGGCAGAATCAGTTACAACTGCTGTTGTAAATAAAAGAGCTGGTGGAATGGGGTTGATATTAGGTAGAAAAGCTTTTCAACGTCCACTAAAAGAAGGAATTGAATTGTTGAATGCAATCCAAGATGTTTATTTAGATGACAGCATTACCATTGCCTAATTAACAATAAAAAAATACACAAACAAAGAACCCTTTCTTTAGGCATTTACCGATTGAAAGGGTTTTTTATTTTTTAGAAATTTAACCCTTAATTTTGAGCGATGTTTATCAATAATTAATCGTTTTGAGGGTAAACTAAATCCATTTCAGAAAAATAAAAATATTTGAAAATGAAAATTGAAGAAGATATTGATGCTCGCCTTTCGGGAGAAGATGTTGTATCAAATGCCGAAAAAAGCAGCTGGTTTAGAAGAAAAAAACAAGGGATTCTGACGTCTACAAAAGACAAAAAAGATGCACCAGAGGGATTGTGGGCAAAATGTCCATCTTGTAACCATATAGAAACCATCGACGATCTTGAAGAAAATAAATATGTATGTGGCAAGTGCGACCATCACCACAGAATTGGAAGTGATGAATATTTCCAAATCTTATTTGACGAAAACAGTTATACTGAACTATTTGCAGGTATAATTTCAAAAGACTACTTGGGATTCGTAGATTTAAAACCTTACCAAACCCGACTTGAAGAAACCTATTCTAAAACAGATATCCACGATTCTATAACGGTTGCGCATGGAAAAATAGAAGGTAAAGACTTTGTAATTGCTTGTATGGATTTTGAGTTTATAGGTGGAAGTTTGGGCAGCGTAATGGGCGAAAAAATATCAAGGGCTTGCGATTATTGTATTGAGCACCGCATACCATTTATGATTATCAATAAAAGTGGCGGTGCGAGAATGATGGAAAGTGCATTTTCTCTAATGCAACTTGCAAAAACATCAGGAAAACTAACACAATTAAGCAATGCAAAGGTTCCTTACATTTCATTGTGTACAGATCCAACTTTTGGCGGAACAACGGCTTCGTTTGCCATGTTGGGAGATATCATTTGCGCTGAACCAAATGCATTAATTGGATTTGCCGGACCTCGTGTAATCAAAGAAACCATTAAAAAAGATTTGCCAGAAGGATTTCAAAGAAGCGAGTTTTTATTAGAACATGGTTTTCTTGATTTTATCGTTCACAGAAAAAATATGAAACAAAAATTATCTACCATTTTAGAACTGTTTCTTAAATGACGATATAATTAATTATATTTCATTTCAATCTATATTCAATTAAATACTTATTTGTAATAGGCATACTACATAATTTAAATTGTTAATAAAAAATTAATAATAAAAATGTTTTTTTTGAAAAAAGCATTTACATTTACGTCAGTTTTCATAGGGTACGGATTAAAAACGAACCGGGGTTTCTACCCTGGTTTTCTTTTTTATGTATAATCTTGTAATGATAAATTAAAGAAAAAGCCAAACAAAAAACCTTAACCTTTTACCACTATCTCCTTACTTAGTTCCGGATTAAATTAAACTTGTAATTAGTACCATTGGATATCTGTAATGGTCCAATAAAATTGCCCCAAACAGCTACCACATCGGTATTATAGCAAAATATTTGAAAATGTTTTTTAAATCAAATTGGTATAACTTTACAAAAAACGAAAATTGGAATTCTTAAATCGCAAGGCACATTTTGAATATTTTTTTGAAGCTTCTTATAATGCTGGCATGGTGTTGGCCGGAACGGAGATAAAATCATTACGTGCTGGAAAATTAAGCTTTAACGACAGCTATTGTATTTTTCATCAAGGCGAATTGTTTGTAAAAAGTCTGCATATATCCGAATATGCCTTTGGTACCTATATCAATCATGAACCTTTACAAGAAAGGAAACTTTTGTTGAACAAAAAAGAATTAAAAAAGCTAGAAACTAAAATCCAGGAAAAAGGTTACAGTATAATTCCCATTCGTATATTTTTTAGTGAAAAGGGGTTGGCAAAAATTGAAATTGGATTAGGAAAAGGAAAAAAACATTTTGATAAACGAAACACTATAAAGGAACGAGAATCTGATCGGGAAATTAAAAGGAAATATGGGGTTTAATTGTTGCCTTAGGATTTAAAATCAACTATTGTTTTACAAAAAGCTTAATTAACACTCACTCAAACTCAACGGAATATGAATAGCAAGTCCTCCATCTGAGGTTTCTTTATACTTTGTGTTCATGTCTAATGCCGTATCCCACATGGTTTTAATCACACCATCTAAACTAACTTTTGCAAAATCGGGAGTACTTTGAAGCGCCAATTGAGAGGCGGTAATTGCTTTAATGGCACCCATGGTATTTCTTTCAATACAAGGAATTTGAACCAACCCTTTTATGGGGTCGCAGGTTAATCCCAAATGATGTTCCATGGCAATTTCTGCAGCCATTAATACTTGACGTTGAGTACCTCCCATAGATTCGGTTAAAGCAGCTGCAGCCATTGCACTACTCACCCCAATTTCTGCCTGACATCCTCCCATTGCTGCAGATATGGTTGCTCCCTTTTTAAAAATGCTACCAATTTCCGAGGCGGTTAGTAAAAATTGAATGATTTTTTGTTCATCATTCCCTTTGCAAAAAGCTATATAATACATCAAAACAGCTGGTATAACACCGGCCGCTCCATTTGTTGGAGCTGTTACGACCCTTCCAAAAGAGGCATTTTCTTCATTAACAGCAAGAGCAAAACAACTCACCCAATCTAAAATATAACTGAAATCATGTCCCCCTTTTTCAATGCATTCTAGCCAAGATTCATAAGCGGTATAATTGGAATTAAGCAATAATTTTTTATTTAAATCAAATGCGCGTCTTTTTACATTTAACCCTCCTGGCAAATAACCTTGTGTATGACAACCCTTATATATACAAGCTTTCATGGTTTCCCATATTTGTAAGATGCCATTTTTTGTATCATTTTCTGATCGCCATGCGGTTTCATTCTCTAACACGATATCGCTTATGTTTAACCCAGTTTTACGACACCAATGCAAAAGTTCATCAGCCGTATTTATTGGAAAAGGCAACTCTACTTGTTGATTAGATTGTAATATATCTCCCTCTTTTACAACAAACCCACCTCCTATTGAAAAATAAGTAAATGAAAGATGGTCATGCTTCAAGCTTACTAAAAATGAAAGTGCATTGGGATGAAATGGCAATGTTTCTTGAACCAAGAATTCGATATCTAAGGAAGGATCAAAACTGATTTCATTTATGTTGCCTATATGGATTTTTTTTTCTGCAGCGATTGAAGCGATTATTTTGCCAATAGAATCTACATTTATCGTTACTGGATCTGCATTTATTAGCCCCAACTGAACCGCAATATCGGTTCCATGCCCGATACCCGTTTTGGCTAATGAACCATATAATAAAACTTTTATACCAGTAACCTCATTCAACTTGCCGAGCGATTCTAATTCTTTCACCATTCGTTGTGCAGCTCGCCATGGACCGAGTGTATGACTGCTACTTGGCCCAATGCCAATTTTAAACATGTCAAAAATGGAAATCGCTTCGTGATTCAAATTTATTAGATTTTATTGTACTGCCTTTAACGACATTTCAAATTTTATATAAGAATTTGCAGGCAAAATAATATTGCCCAATTGATCTCTTTGCTCATTATTTCCATAAGCCAAAGAAGGCGGAATGTACATAACAATTGAACCTCCAGCTTTTACCAATGGCATTACTTTTTGAACGCCAGTAATCAAAGTGCCCAATGTAAAAGAAATGCCAGCATCGTCTAAATAGCTATCAAAAGCATTTCCATATCCAAATCTATACGCGCTATAATTTACCAACATGGCGCTGCACAAATCTGGATTTGCACCAGTTCCTACACTTGTAATTTTATAAAAAACACCACTTGAATGCTGGGTTAAATCGGTTATGTTATTGCTTGTAAAAAAAGATTGCATGTAAGCAATTTCGCTAGTTGAAGCCACATACTGTTGATCTCTATATCCACATTCTACTTCTTTAAAACATGACCCTAAAGTAGTTGATAGCATAAATAAAATTCCTAAAACTTTAATTTTCATTTTTCTTATTTTTTTCTTTTAAATAATTTTCAAGTCGTTTTTTATCTTCTTCTGTTGTTTCACGAAATTCTCCAATTACAGATGATTGCATCCTATCGTAAAATGTAGTTTTTTCGAGGTATTTTTTATGTTTAGCATTTAATTCATTAAACAATTGTTCATCCATTTCCCATTTGAAATGCATTTTAAAATAAGCAAAAAAAAGGATAGATAAAAATAACCCAATGACAATAGCAATCATAGATGAATTTGCCCGTTGTGAAATTTTTGTATACCATTCTGGTGATAAAAAATAAACCCCAGCCAATGATAAAAATAAAGATCCGCCAAAAATCAATGCAATGGGAAGACCTCTTTTAAATTTACTGATTGTTGTGCTATAAGGTAATCTTACTTTTTCCCAATGCGATATAAATCTATTTTCAGAATCTGATAACATGATGTAAAATTAGTTGAATTTGTTTAAAACATCGAATAACTATGCTATATTGCAATGAGCTTAATTTTACATACGAGTTTTCAATAGTCAAGCAGAAAATCCTTTTATGTTTCAAAGTAAGATTTAATTGCTATTATTTTTTTAATAATCTTATAATCATGAAAATCGAACAGTTGATTATTCCTTTTTTTATCCAAAACAAAAAATTCTCATTGCAGGGCATTGGCAGTTTTTATCTGGTAGCAGAACCTATTGATTCGAAAGATGATACACAAAATTTTATCTTCCCTGAAAATAGCATTGAATTCAAATCAGATAAAAATACAGAACAAGATGAATTGCTCATTCAATACATTTCAGAAACAACAAAAAAAATAAAACCGCTTGCCACATCAGATTTAGAATCTTTTACTATGTTGAATAAGCAGTTTTTAAATCTAGGCAAACCGATTGTATTAGAAGGTCTTGGAAGCATAACGAAAAAAAAGGAGGGCATACTAGAATTCACGCAAGCAAATAAAATTGTGTTGCATAAAGAAACCGCATCTGAATATGATACAAAAGATGCTGGAGAGCGTTCTTATAAAAAGACAAATAAAGAGAATGGATCTAATCTACCTAAAAAAAGCAATTTACTGGTCATTATAGTTGTCATATTGTCTGCGATTATCATTGCATTTGTAGTTTATTTTTTATTTCTAAATGTAAAAAATGACAACCGACAAAATAATTCAGAAAATTCAATAATTACAGCTCAAAACAATACAACCCCAATAATAAATGACTCTAATGCAACTTTTGATTCAGCTATAAATTTGGCCAAACTGGACAGCAGCAATAACATAAGGAATTTTAAAATAATTGTTAGAAAATACAAAAAGCTAAGTCAAGCACAAAAAGGATTTAAAACTTTATCAAAATCCAAATCCGGAAAAAACTTAATCATGTACACTAAAGATTCAGTTAGGTTTTATTTGGCATTACCGATATCTGCTAATTT
>CALQKL020000083.1 GCA_943331145.2 Chitinophaga pinensis | reverse complement strand
TAGGGGTTGAAAATATTCAACCCGTGAAAAGAGGTTTAATGGTTGATCGACAATTTGTTTGTGGGAAAATACTTCCAACCTTTAAAACCGCGTAGCGTATTAAACCAGCGTAGCGACTTAAACCGCTCGCGCTTCCCTAATTCACCATCCACCATTTTACCCCAAAGCGCAACATGAACCCTTGTGTAGGATAAAAAGGCGCAGCAAAATTGTTGTTTGTAAAACCAAAGCCATTTTTAAGGCTCATGGTATTTAAATTTTCAGCCCTTAAAAAACCTGTAAACCCTTTTATTCTAAAATGTAAAAACGCCGCTACATCGGGTAAATTACGAATGGTAATGCTGTCTTGATTTACAAATTGTTGTGTTATTGGAGAATATCCATTCGATTTAAATGGCGTAAAATACCTGAGCTCTAATCCCGTTGATACATTCAAATTTTTGAAGAACACTCCTTCGTAAGTAATCCGGTTTCTTGTAAAAAATGCGGGTACTCGAATCGGAGAAGCTAAATCTGTTTGTTGCACACATAAATCCGCATGCCAATTAATGCGTCTTGTTAAACGTATTTTTTTATACATCGAAAATTGTAAAACATTGATTAATGCGCTGTATTGACTTGCTTGAAAATTATTTATAAAGTACGCATGATTTATTAAAAGATGATTGCTAAATCCAAATGTTGCAAATTGATTTTCGGATTTCAAACCAAATGAAGTAATGTTTTCTTTTTTGAATTTATTATTGCTGCCTAAATTAAAAAGGGCTTGTTCGCTAAAGACATTTGAAGGTGTTCGACTGCTATTTTTAAACCAGATTTGAACAAACCCAAAACGTTTATTAAGATAACGACTAACACTAGCCGATGCGCTGTAATCCCCTGAATTCAATCCATTGATATAAATCGCACCATTTGTAATAATATCCCACAATTTATTTTTTGTTCGATTTCGATATTCGCCATGTAGAAATAAATTGTAAAACTTATCGTTACCCGTTTTCAATTGGCCATATAAATTTTGCAAGGTAATTCCAGCTGATAAAAACTGAGCTGTATTTTTGGCATCTGGAAATTGTGTAACACTAAAATCATTTTTAATTTCATGCCATGTTTCACTTATTGAAAACGTGTCAAATTTCGAAGCGAAATTTATGTTATACCAATTATGATATAATGTAGAATCGGCAAAAATATCACTAAACTGAATTTGCTGTTTCTGATAAATAAAACTATGCTGTAACCTTAACTTCGGAAAAAAGAGATACGTCATTGTAGAGTCATTTACCGCAATAGAATCACGTTTACCAAAATCATAATGTTGGCGAATAAAAAAACTAAAATCTTTATTTTGATTGCCAGTTAAAATTGAAGTAACAAAAGGATTGGTTCTAAAAGCTGCATTATTGCCCATATTTACAGGAATGGTAAATCGATCTACTCTATTTGGATCTTGCAAATCAGATGTATTTTCAATTCCTCCATTTTGTGATGCTCGAATATTATTTCCAATGATTACAACATTTTGCTGATACCTTTTTTTAAGTCCTTGATAACTGCCAAAAATACGATAACTACTGTGATTGGTATTTTGTGTCACAAAAAAACCAGGTGCGGTTATCATTTTATATTCAAACCCGATATTTAAGTTGGGTTTTGGATTTTGTGTATGAAACGCTTGCAACATCTGCTCTTTACCAGATGCCAATTGATAACTGATTGAGCTAAATGGTCGATTGGTTTGATGAAATTTTGTACTTTCTAAATTAAATTTATACACATCAAAAGCATGAAATCCTTGATCGAAACCAATTTGTTGAATAGGAGAAAAAATTAAATTTCTTGCAGCAGCCCCGGAGTTGCCCAAATAAACATAATTTGACGGGATCGGGAAATACTTATCGAAATCATTTACAGATGAATCTAAATATAATTTTCGTGTTGAATCTAAATATTGTGCCGTCATCATCAACGCATCTTTTGCATCATCGCGATGTTCGAATGCCAATGAATCTTTTCTAGGGACCGTACTTTTTATATCTTGAACTTCTCCTTGCTGATCAGGTGTATTAGTGGTATTAGAGATTACACCGGCATCCTCTCCTAAAGTAATTGGCTTTTTAGGTTTAACCTGCGCAAATGAATTTGCAACAAAAATCAATAAGCATAAACTAAGAATTATTTTTTTCATTTTCAACTTATGAAATCCACCCATGTTTTTGAGCGTAAATTATTTTTGCTTTCTGCGCTCCAGCTCTTTTGTTATTAATTTCAATTCTCTACCAGTTTGTCCAGCAACAGAGCTGTTTTCTTGAGCTCTGCGCATTAAATAAGGCATCACTTCTTTTATAGGACCAAACGGAAGGTATTTACTTACACTAAACCCATTTTTAGCCAAATTATATGTGATATTATCACTCATACCATAAAGCTGTGAAAAATGCACGTGCTGATGATTAGATGGTATTTCATATTCTTCGCAAAGCAATGTTGCAAGCATATTGCTTTCTTCATTATGCGTGGCAATAATTAATGCGATTTGATCAAGCTGTTGTAAACAGATATCAACTGCTGTATTGTAATCCAAATCGGTAGAATCTTTATCCGGTTGAATCGGCGAAGGATAATTGTTTTCTAATGCACGTGTACGCTCCTTTTCCATATATGCACCACGCACCAATTTTACACCGAGTATACAAGATTCTATTGTAGCCATTTGAATGGAGTGTTGTAAAAACCTCAATCTGTCGTGTCTATATAATTGTATCGTATTATAAACTACCGCTTTTGTCTTATTAAATTGCTCCATCATCAACATCGTAAGTGCATCAACTGGATCTTGAATCCAAGATTCTTCGGCATCTACTAAAATGGCAACAGAAGTCTTGGATGCTGTTTTACAAATGTTTTCAAATCTATTGCAAACTAAATCCCATTCTGCTTTGTCATTAGGAAGTAAATTTCTAATGACCAATTGATATCTTTCTATTACATTTTCTTTTTTTGAATGCTGCATGGCTTCATGAATGCGTTCTAATAAAGTAAATGAAGCTATCCCAGTAACTTTTATACTAACAAATGGAATGTTTTTTTGTAACGCTGCATAATTAACTACATCAATAAATGCTTTTTCGGCCTGTTTAAATCCTTCTTCGGTACTTAATCCTTCAACGCCATAGTCTAGAATAACATCTACACCATATTGTGCCAATTTTTCAGATACAGGAAATGTTTTTTCTAAATTCTCTCCACCAACAAAATGACTAAATATCGTTTTTCTTAAAATGGTTTTTGTGAATGGGAATTTGTATTTAATAGCTAAGGGCATAAGTTTCAATCCCAAATTCAACCAAAATGCATTGCCCATTAAACCAAACAAAAACTTTGCTTTTTTCAACTCTCCATCATTCATATGTGCAAAAGCATATTCGGTGTTGTCGAAAGAAATTATATTACTTGAATCATTAATCATATAAAACGGAATTAAAGATGAGCCAATGGTGATGATAATTATTTAGATTCATCTTTTGTAAACAATGCTTTTAATTCCAAAGCATCTTCAGGCTTCAATTTACCTCCTAAAATAAGCCTCACTTGTCTTCTCCTTAGTGCACCTTCATAGAGCTTGATTTCTTCAGGTGTTTCGGGAATAAGTCCATTAACAGGCCTTGGTTTGCCATTAGGATCAAGTGCCACAAAAGTTAGAAAAGCTTCATTGCTTTTATACCTAAATTGTTGAATGGCATCTTCACCCCAAACTTGCAAATGCACTTCCATGCTAGATTTAAAAGCTCTAGTCACTTTTGCTTCAATGTGAACTACGTTGCCAATTTTAATTGGCGTTTCAAATGAAATATTATCAACCGAAGCGGTTACCACAGGTGCTGCGCAATGTTTCAGCGCAGATAATGCAGCTGCAATATCCATCCAATACATCAATCTACCGCCCATCAAATTTCCAAAATTATTGGTATCATTTGGCAATACAAGTTCAGTCATCATGACCAAAGATTCTGAAGCTTTTTTTTCCATTGGTTTTTATTTTGGCAAAGATACTCATTATGCCTTCAAGGCATAAAAAAATCCTCCGAAAGTTAATCGGAGGATTTATAATAATAAGAATAATTAAAATTACTCAGCAGCTGGTGTTTCTTCAGATGCTTCTGGAGCAGCTGGAGCTTCTGGAGTTGCTTCAGCAGCTGGAGTTTCAGACGCTGCAGTTGCATTGTCTCCGTCCATTTTCGCTTTCAATCCAGCCAATACCCCTAAATCTCCTAAAGTTGATTTCTCTACTTTAGCTTGGATATTTTTTACAGCTTTTTTGGTTTGCTCAAATTCTGCTTTTTTCTCCTTCATCTCGATTTGCTTTTCTTCCTCTTTCTCTTGTTCCCAAAGACGCGTATGGCTTAATAAGATGCGTTTATCATTACGGTCAAATTCGATAACCATAAATTGAGCTACTTCTTCAGCAGCGATAACTCTTTCATCTTCTTTAACCAAATGACGTGCTGGAGCATATCCTTCTAAACCGTAAGGCAATTGAATGATAGCACCTTTTTCGTCTTTCTTTACAACAGTTCCTTCATGAATAGAACCGATAGTAAATACGCTTTCTAAAGAATTCCATGGATCTTCTTCAATTTGCTTATGTCCTAATTGAAGTTTACGTCCTTCTTTATCAATGCTTAAAATAACTACTTCGATTTCTTTTCCAACTTTAGTGTACTCATTTGGATTATTGAAACGCTTCAACCAGCTTAAATCGCTGATGTGAATCATTCCACCAATTCCAGTTGATAATTCAACAAACACGCCATATGGAGTAATGTTTTTCACCGTACCCATGTGCTTGCTATTTTCAGGGAAACGACCTTCGATTGTGCTCCATGGATCTTCTGTCATTTGTTTGATAGACAAACTCATTTTGCGTGTTTCTTTATCAAGGGTAACCACTTTAGCTTCATGCTCATCTCCTAATTTGAAGAATTCTTTTGCATTTACTGGTGTATTTGCCCAAGTGATTTCGCTAACGTGTACCAATCCTTCAACACCTGGAGTAATTTCTAAGAAAGCGCCATAATCTTCGATATTTACTACTTTACCTTTTACGATTTCATTTTCCTGAAGATTTTCAGTTAATGTATCCCAAGGATGTGGTGTAAGTTGTTTCAAACCTAAGCTGATTCTGCGTTTATCATCATCAAAATCAAGAACTACCACATTGATTTTTTGATCAATTTTCAATACTTCTGAAGGATGATTTATGCGGCCCCAAGAAATGTCGGTGATGTATAATAATCCATCCAAACCGCCCAAGTCAAGGAATGCACCAAAGTCAGTGATGTTTTTGATTGTACCTTCCAATACTTGACCTTTTTCCAATTTACCGATAATTTCAGCTCTTTGAGCTTCGATATCGCTTTCAATAAGTGCTTTATGCGAAACAACTGCATTCTTAATGGTTTCGTTGATTTTAACCACTTTAAATTCCATTGTTTTACCCACAAATTGATCGTAATCTGTAACTGGTTTAACATCGATTTGAGAACCTGGTAAGAATGTTTCCATACCAAATACGTCAACGATTAAACCACCTTTAGTTTTGCTGGTAACCAAACCGGTAACAATTTCACCAGTTTTGTTTACTTCCATTATTCTTTCCCAAGCGCGGGTAATTCTTGCTGATTTTCTGCTAAGATTTAGATTTCCTTCACGGTCTTCTTTTTGAACCACCATTACTTCAATGATGTCTCCCACTTTCACGCCACCTGGAATATCTCTAAACTCGTTTAAAGAAATTAAACCATCACTTTTAAACCCGATGTTTACAACAGCATCTGTTTTAGTTAATGATTCTACTGTAGCTTGAATCATTTCGCCATCAGTGATTTGCTTAAATGTTCCGTCGTAAACAGAATCATACTTCGCTTTTTCTTCTTTTGAATAAGACACAACATTTCTTTTGTCGCGGCTCCAATCAAAATCATCATGTGGTGTTTCTGGCTCATGAACAACAGGCGCTTTATGCGCAACTACTTGTTCTTCGGCAACAGGTGCATTTGGTGTCGCAGTAGATTCAGCTTCATTAGAAGCGATCGGCTCCTGTTCATCTGCGTTTAGTTGTTTGTTAAAATTAAATGACATAATATATTACCCCGTGGTTTTATTAAACGGGACGGCGAAGTTAATTCTTTATTTTTAAAATTTTTGCAGAAATTTGGATTTATATAATAAAAAAGTGCCGTTCAAATAATGAACGGCACTTTTTTTAATTTGTATTTTTTAATTTTTAGTACACTACCACTCTTCCTGCTTTTAATCTAACACCAGCAGCGTCTAATAAATCGATGAAGTAAACACCTTTGCCATATTTCTTAAGATCTACATCCATTCTACCAAAAGGAAAGTTAGGTGTAAATTGTTTTCTATATACACGAGAACCTCTAGCATCATAAATAACAATACTTCTTGGATTTGAAACTCCATTTAGTTTATCGTTATATCTGATTTGGAATTCACCTTTATTTGGATTAGGATATACAAATAACGATTTGTTTAAAGAATCTGTTATGGTAATACTGTTGGAAACAGCAGACATACAACCATATTGGTCTGTAACCATTGCTTCGTAAGTTCCGATGCCATCAATATCTACTGTATGAGAATCATCTGTATCAGTTATTGAAGCACCATTTAATGTCCAAGCAAATGTATTGTTTGTTCCTGCTGGAGTAACTACAGCTGTTAATGTCGTTTGTAATCCAGGGAATAAACTTGTATGAGGTGCGGCAGAAATAGATAACGATGGATTTCCATGAACAGTAAGTGTAATTGCATCAGATGTTGCATTGCTGCTACAAGCAACTACTTTCATTTTTAAACGATATTTAAACCCGTCCATGCTAGTTGGAGCACCTGTTATAGAAAGAGCTGCTGTATTAGCACCACTGTAAACCGACCCATCAACAACATTAGACCAAGTTGTACCTCCATCTGTACTTTCTTCCCACTGATATAAAATTGGGTTTCCAACTGATGCGCCAGAAGTAAATGTTGTATTACCGTTTTCACATATTTCAGTGCTTGTAGGTTGAATGATTGAAGAAATAGGATTTGCTACTGTAACTGGTATAACCAATGGAGCTGATGTACATAATGGAGTTGCTACAATAACGGTATAATTTGTAGATGTTGTTGGTGCTGCATAAACAGTTGTTGTATCTCCTCCAGTATATGGAGTAGTTAACGCAGCATTTGTAAACAATCCTGTGGTTGGTGTCCATGTTCCTTCAGCATAAGAAGGTGCAGTGTAAGTAATTGACACTTCCCAATTAACTAAGGTTCCTTCATCACCAAAACCAAAATCTGCCATCGCCAATCTCCAGTTTCCGTTTAAAGTAGTGAACAATTCTGGCCAATCGGTAGCCGTTTGAATGTTTCCTGTTGGACCAAAGCCTGCTCTTTTTTCAGCAGCGAAAGTTCCTGTACGAGGAGAAGCTGCTCCACTAATTACGTTTGTACTTGTTGAACTAATAACAGTATTTGTGAAATTTATTGTAGAATTAGAACCTGTTCCATTATTTAAAGCGCCAACAAGATTCAAAATTTGACCATTTGGTGCGATAAGGTTAATGTGTAAGTCTCCAACCCAAGTATGTGTAATATTGAATTTTACATTCATATTAGTGACAATAGATCCTGTAGGAATTCCTGAAACAACTATCGGAGCTGAAACAACTCCAGCATCATCGGCATCAGTAATAACTGTGTTAACCGTACCCGAAGCTACAGTTGCCGTTACAAAATTCGAACTCGTAAGATTTGTGATTTGTAAAGATTGTGAACTTCCGTTACAAATAGTAGAAGAAGTTGGTGTAACACTTGCAACGAAAGGACTAACGGTTAAAGTAACTGTATTAGTAAAATCTGTTGCAGAGCAAGCACCAATAAATACAGCACGATATTGATACCCGTTCATTGCATTTGTTGCACCAGTAATGTTTAAAGTATTGGTAGTTGCACCTGAATACATTCCACCATCGGTTACAAAATTCCAAGTTCCATTGGCACTTGTTCTATATTCCCAAGTAAATGCTGGGAAATCACCACTAGTAGCTACTGTAAAGCTTGCATTTCCACCACAACTAGCTGTAACATTTGTTGGCTGTGTAGATACTGCTGCAGGTGTACAAGGAATAATATTTACAAGATAATCTTCAGTTTCACCCCAAGTATAAGTTCCACAAGGGTTAATATTTCCAGGAGTACCCGTTTCTACTGAAACAACACGCATTAATGTTGTTCCGGTTAAAGCTGTTGAAGGGATTACTAAGCTTCCAGTTTCAATGTGTGCACCAGGTGTTCCTGTTCTTGACACATACGCTTTTTCTGATGCTTCTAAAATTCCATTTTGATTCATATCAACCCAAAC
>CALQKL020000082.1 GCA_943331145.2 Chitinophaga pinensis | reverse complement strand
CAACTTGAAAATTTGGGTTAAATTCGCAATATGGAAATTTTACTTTCATCAACCCAATTAGATTTAACCATTAAGCGTCTTGCACATCAGTTGGTTGAAAATCAAAACGAATTAAATAACATTGTTTTTGTTGGCATACAGCCTAGAGGGAAATTAGTAGCCAATAAAATGATGGATACGATTGCATCATTGTACCCGGATTTTAAATTACAATATGGGTTATTAGACATTACATTTTATAGAGATGACATTAGGGTCGAGCTTCATGAGCCTAAAGAAACCACATTAACGCAATCTATTGAAGGTAAAAAAGTCATATTAATTGATGATGTTTTGTATACAGGGCGAACAATACGAGCGGCTTTAGATGCCCTTCAAGATTTTGGCCGTCCTCAAAAAGTAGAATTATGTGTTTTGATTAATCGTTCTTTTAATCGTGAATTGCCTATTCAGCCTGACTATTGCGGGCTATCTATTGATACCAAGCCTCAGCAAAATGTTGTGGTAGATTGGAAAAACAACACTGTTGTCATTTATTCGTAAAAAAAAATGTCATAAAAAACAACTCATAAACAATTTTCTTTAACTTTGCTCCTTAATGCAACTAACTACTAATCATCTTCTAGGCATTAAAACGCTTCTTCCAAAAGATATTTCTATAATATTATCTACAGCTCAGCAATTTAAAGAAGTATTACAACGACCAATTAAAAAAGTGCCATCATTACGAGATGTAACCATTGTGAATTTATTTTACGAAAATTCTACCCGAACTAGGATTTCATTTGAACTAGCACAGAAAAGATTAAGTGCCGATACCATAAATTTTTCAGCTTCAGCATCATCAGTATCCAAAGGAGAAACTTTGTTAGATACGGTTAATAATATTCTTAGCATGAAGGTTGATATGGTAGTAATGCGCCATAGTGCAAGTGGAGCGCCTCATTTTTTAGCAAAGCATTTACCTAATATTGCTATTGTTAATGCTGGAGATGGTATTAATGAACATCCTACTCAAGCTTTGTTAGATGCATTTTCAATTATTGAACATTACGGTACGCTTGAAGGCAGAAAAGTTTTGTTGATTGGAGATATCATGCATTCAAGGGTTGCACTAAGTAATATTTATTTACTTAAAAAAATGGGCGCAGAGGTCATGTTATCCGGACCTCCAACTTTAATCCCCAAATATATTCAACAAGCATTTGATGTTCAAGTAGAATATGATTTGCAAAAAGCTTTGAAATGGTGCGATGTTGCCAATGTACTTCGTATTCAATTAGAACGCCAAAATCAAGTTTTATTTTCTTCTCTTAGGGAATATAATTTGTCTTATGGGGTTTCTCAAAAACGATTAGCTGGCATCGATAAAGAAATATTAATCATGCACCCAGGACCAATTAATCGGGGTGTTGAAATTGATAGTGATGTAGCTGATAGTAAGCAATCCGTAATTTTAAAACAAGTGGAAAATGGTGTTGCAGTTCGTATGGCCGTTTTATATTTACTTTCTGGGAAAAAAGAATTGAATGTTTAGAATCAGTATAAATAAAAAATATTAAAAAAGCCGCAAATTTTTGCGGCTTTTTTAATATTTTAAGTTTTAATTATTTGGATTTTTTATCAGAAGATGTTTTTGGTTTAGCATTTAACTTAGCAATTGCATCCGCCATTTTAACTGCTTCAAATGCATTAGCAAAAGCACCAGTTTTAGACAACTCATTTAATTTTACTTTTTCATCCGTCCCAGGCTTGTTTACTTCTTGCGTACAAACAACCGCCGATCTTTCGATAATCATTTTTAATTCTGTAGAAGTTAGCGTAGGATAATATTCAAGAATCAATGCTGCAATGCCAGCAACAACTGGACAAGCCATACTTGTTCCACTTGCATTGCCATAAGTATTGCCTCCAGGAATGGTTGAATAAATATTTACACCAGGTGCAAATACATCTACTTCATTTTTACCAAAATTGCTAAATGAAGCAGTAAGTCCGCCTGTTTTTTCATCACCACTTGCCCCAACTGTAATAACATTAGATGCTTTTCCTGAACCATTTTCAAATACAGGATTTGGGAAATTATAAGCGGTGTCTATATTTTTAGCGTCATTTCCTGCGGCATGTATCAATAAAACACCTTTCTTTTCAGCATATCTAAATGCTTCATCTACCCAATGTTTTTCTGGTGAAAAATCTTTTCCAAAACTCATGCTAATAATTTTCGCGCCATTGTCAACTGCATATCTAATTGCTAATGCAATGTCTTTATCATGTTCATCGCCATCAGGCACAGCTCTGAGCATCATAATGGATACATTGTCCGCAATCCCATCTATTCCTGTGTTGTTGTTTCTTGCAGCGCCAATAATTCCAGCACAATGTGTTCCGTGAAATGGGGTAGAAGCCATGATGTCATTATTGCCATAGTTTCTATCATTAAAATCGTTTTCGTTATCTTTTACGATGTCTTTTCTAAATGTAGGTGGTGCTTCAACAGCTGCATTCGCTTTTCTAAGCTGACCACCAATTTCATCGATGAGTTGCTGATTGGTTATATCATAACTATCATTTGATTTTGATATACTCAAAATCAAATTCTTTGTCATTTTTGCATCAGCATTCGTTGTGTTATTGTCTCTTAAATCATTTCCATTATATGCTTCTTTTCCAATTTCTTTTCTTAAAATGGAATCACCAGCCAAGAACTTTGGATATAATGTTTTTAAGTAACCTACTTCCGCTTCATCAATTTCACCAACTACTTTGCTTTTTGCCCTTAAATAAGTTTGATATGATTTTAAATCTGCTGCAGATAAATTTGATTCCGTAATGGTTAAGCCATCCCATTTTTGTTTTAATTGGTGATAAACCCTTGCCCCTTCATAAGAATCTTCTTTAACATTTTTACCATCTTTACCGCCTATGAAATTCCATCCATGTACGTCATCTATATATCCGTTTTTATCATCGTCTTTTCCGTTTCCTGGTATTTCTTTTGGATTAGTCCACATTACTGGTTTTAAATCTTCGTGTAATGTGTCAATTCCGCTATCAATTACTGCAACAAGCACTTTTTTGCTTTTAAGATTTTTAGCTTTTAAAAATTCATAAGCTTTGTTAAGACTAATTCCATTAAATCCTGTTTCGCTTTTGTCTAACTGATGCCAACCATTTGGCGCTTTTTTATCTGAATTTTCAGTTGATTGAGAAAATGAACTATTAAAGACAAATGCTCCAGCAATTAATAGTAGAAATGATTTTTGCATGTTTAAAATTTTTGTAAAACTATACGTTTTGGTTTATTGATTGTAGTGTTTGATTTATTTTAAGATAATATTACAAATCAAATTTGATCCCTTGTGCTAAAGGAAGACGATCTGTATAATTGATGGTATTGGTTTGTCTACGCATATATACTTTCCAAGCATCACTGCCGCTTTCTCTTCCACCGCCTGTTTCTTTCTCTCCCCCAAATGCGCCACCTATTTCCGCTCCTGATGTTCCAATGTTTACGTTTGCAATTCCACAATCACTTCCTGCTTGTGATAAGAAACGCTCTGCCTCGCGTAAATTGTTGGTTACTATTGAAGATGAAAGTCCTTGCGGAACCCCGTTTTGCATCGCTATCGCCTCATCCATCGATTTGTATTTCATGATGTATAAAATAGGTGCAAAGGTTTCATGTTGTACAATTTCAAAACTATTTTTTGCTTCTGCAATACATGGTTTTACATAACAACCGCTTTCGTATCCTTTTCCTTTTAATACACCACCTTCAACAATAAACTTTCCACCTTCTGCTTTACATTTTTCTATTGCTGACAAATACATGCTTACCGCATCTTTATCAATCAATGGCCCAACATGATTTTTTTCATTTAATGGGTTTCCAATTTTCAATTGTTTATACGCATGAATCAACATGTCTTTGAACTTGTTGTAAATCTTTTCATGAATAATCAATCTTCTTGTTGTTGTACAACGTTGTCCGGCTGTACCCACTGCACCAAATGTAGCTGCAATCATAGCTATGTTTAAATCGGCTTCTTTTGAAATGATGATGGCATTGTTTCCACCCAATTCCAATAAGCTTCTACCTAAACGTTGACCAACAGAGGCTGCTACTGCTTTACCCATTCTTGTGCTTCCAGTTGCAGAAACTAAAGGCACACGCACATCATTGCTCATCCATTCGCCAACTTCTCTGCCGCCACTTACTAAGCAACTTACACCTTCTGGAACGTTATTTTTTTTGAAAACGGTTTGAATGATTTTTTGACACGCAATACCACAAAGCGGTGTTTTTTCGCTTGGTTTCCAAATGGCTACATCTCCGCAAATCCAAGCCAACATAGTATTCCAGCTCCAAACAGCTACTGGGAAATTAAATGCCGATATGATTCCTACAATGCCTAATGGATGATATTGCTCGTACATTCTATGCCCTGGGCGCTCGCTATGCATGGTTAATCCGTGTAATTGTCTTGATAAGCCAACTGCAAAATCACAGATGTCAATCATTTCCTGCACTTCACCTAATCCTTCTTGCAAACTTTTACCCATTTCATAGCTTACTAGTTTACCCAATGGGTCTTTAAATTTTCGCAGCTCTTCACCCAATTGGCGAACAATTTCACCTCTTTTTGGCGCTGGCCACATGCGCCATTCTTCAAAAGCTTTTTGTGCTTTTGTTACAACTGCATCGTATGCTTTTTTATCAGCAGAAACTACAGATCCGATTAAGCTTCCATCTACAGGAGAGTAAGAAGAAATGATTTCAGCGTTTGTTTTAATCCAAGTGGATCCGGTGGAGACTCCTGGATTTTTCGACTGAATTTGAAGGGTTTTTAAAAAGTTCATGGTTTTTATTTTTTGTAAAGTTAAAGGTTAAATTGGCTTTTAATTCAAGCTTTAGTTAATTAGAATTGTGCACTTATTCCAGCATTTATCCACCGATTAGGCATTCTACTTCCTAAAATATCACTGTAGGAAATATTTCCAATGTTTTGTACCGAACCGAATACAGAAAAAGCATTAAAATGATATTGCATTTTACCATTGGCTAATAAATAGCTTTTGCCATTTACCGCATTAATGGCTGCTGCTTGAGCAGCTGTTCTTTCTTTATAAATAGTACTTATTGAAAATTCGAAGTTGTACAAGTTTACAACTAAACTATTTTGAAGTAAAAACTTTGCGTGTGATAAAATATAGAATGTTGGTAAGCTATCGCTTGTATTTGAATTTAATAATAAAGCCGAACCAGATAAATTAAGGTTGATGTTTTTGTTTATTTTCCAATTGTATTTTGCGGAAAATTCAAGTCCTTTTGTATCAACTGATTTTACATTTTTTGCATAAGCAAATTTCCCAGTGCTATCCAAATTTTGATTTCGTGGAATTTGATAAAATGGGGTAGAAACAAAATCTATCACTTTTTCTTGATTTCTTATAAATCCTGTTGCAGATACTTTTAAATTTTTAGTTTTGAAATCAACACCCAATTCATAATTCCAAGATTTTTCAACTGTTAAATCTGGGTTGCCTATACTCCCACCTTTAACCAAAACTTTATTGTAATTATTATATCGCTCTGTAAAATCAGCTGCTCGTATTGCTCTTCCGATTCCGCCTCTAATCACAAATTTGTTTTTTTCGAACGAGGTGTTTAATTGAGGAATGATTTCGGTTCCATAATTTTGGTCATTTACCAATCGTAAACCTGGATTTAAATTTAAAGATTTGTATTTTATTGTTGCAGCCCCAAATATAGCACCATGGTTGTTTTGGTGATTTCCTCTATCATTCGAAACGATGCTTTTGTTTTCTATGCTTGCACCATATTGTATGTTCAAATTGGGATTTAAAACGGTAGCATGTAAATAATTCAAAGTGATTAAATTAGATTTGTTATCATTGGCAATTGATGCATTGTTGTATAAATAGTTATCTTTTGTATGCTTATATACCACATCAAATTGATTGATTGATTTTACATTCGTTTGCTTTACTCTTACTTGATTCCAAATGGAATTTACTTTTTCAGTTGCTGTGTCACTTTGGAAAGTGGTATAAAAATTTTGAGCGGCAAAATCACGCATATCAATGCTACTTCTCCACATCAATTGCCATTTTGGGGCTAATTGGATATTTGCACTTGCTGAAATGGTATTGTTATAAAAATAGCCACGGTTGTTTGAACGCAGTAATTGTCCTCGGGTATTGTTTGAAAGCACGCCAAGTGATAGATTTATTTTCTCGTTTGTGATTGATGCGAAACTATTTAGGGATATTAATCCAAATTCTCCAATGGTATTGGTAATCGAACCTTTTTGCTTTTTTTCTTTTTTGAATGCAGAGAACGAGTGTGTTATTATGTTTATCACCCCACCAACCGCTTCTGATCCATAAATTGCAGAAGCAGGGCCTTTTAAAATTTCGATTCTTTTGATATCGCCTGGTGCAACAGGTATGTAACCTGAAAAGTGACCAGTTATGGGATCGTTTATTTTGATGCCATCTATTAAAACCAATATTTGCTGATACGTTGCTCCACGAATCACAATGTCTGATTGAGAACCTGCTGGGCCTCTTTGTTGTACTTCAATGCCACCTTCTATTTTTAGTAAATCATCTATACTTAATACGGCTAATTGATTGAATGATTTACCATCTATAACGGTAATATATTTTCCTGCAATACTGTTTTTTTGAAAAGCAGCTCGATTGTTGGTAATGTTTACTTCTTCTAAATTGGTATACTCTTGCGCGTTTGCTGAAACAGAAATCATTAACACCCAAATCGAATAAATTTTCTTCATTATAGCTTTTTTTGTTTAGCAATCATTTATTATGAAAGCGCACAAAAGTAATAAAGAAACAGTTTGTTAATGGGCAAAAAACAAAAAACAATTTCGAGAAAGAAATATTTTTAATATTGTTCAGATTGATTGGGAAAATCGCCTGATTTTATATCTGAAATATAATTGGTTACAGCTTGGTTAATTTGTTCTGCTAAATTTAAATACGTTCTTAAAAAACGGGGTTTAAATGTAGAATTTATGCCCAACATATCATGCATGACCAATACTTGACCATCACAACTTCCGCCGGCGCCAATGCCTATTGTGGGAATATGTAAACTTTCGGAAACTTCTTTAGCCAATGATGCTGGAATCTTTTCTAACACAATGGCAAAGCATCCAGCTTCTTGAAGCAATAAAGCATCCTTTTTTAATTTCAAGGCTTCTGCTTCTTCTTTAGCACGAACTGAGTATGTGCCAAATTTGTATATGCTTTGTGGAGTCAATCCTAAATGACCCATTACTGGAATACCCGTACTTACAATACGTTTTATAGATTCTACAACTTCTTCACCACCTTCTAATTTTACAGAATGTCCACCAGTTTCTTTCATGATTCTAATAGCAGAATTCAAAGCTTCTTTAGAATTTCCTTGATAACTTCCAAATGGCATATCTACTACAACGAGGCAACGTTCAATTCCTCGAACTACACTTTGTGCATGGTAAATCATTTGATCCAGTGTAATGGGCAATGTTGTTTCATGTCCAGCCATTACATTACTCGCGCTATCTCCAACCAATATGATATCAATATTTGCTTGGTCGAATAATTTTGCAAAAGAATAATCATATGCGGTTAGCATTGAAATTTTTTCCCCTTTATCTTTCATCAACTGAATGGTATGGGTCGTTATTTTTTTTCTTTCTTTATTTTCAGACATTGTAGAAATTGGAATTATTGAAATTTGATTTTACCAAACTAAAGCACTAGCGCCTAAAATGGCTGCGTCGGATTCTTTTAGTTCGCTAAAAATGAGTTTTACTTTGTTTTTAAAAATCGGAAGTAAGTTTGCTTCCATGTGCTTTCTAGTTGGGTTAAGCAACAAATTGCCTGCATTGGTTAAACCGCCAAATAATACAATGGCTTCAGGAGAGGAGAACATCACAAAGTTTGCTAATGATTCGCCTAAAATTTGACCGGTGAATTCAAAGATTTCGTTGGCAATTGGATCACCTTGCATGGCACATTCATAAACGGTTTGACTGGTCAGGTCGTTTATGGTATAGTTGCGTAGCAATGATTCTTTATCAGGGCGCATGGTTAACAATTCTATTGCCGTTTCTCTAACACCGGTTGCAGAAGCATAAGACTCTAGGCTACCACGCATGCCTGTACTTTTATGCAATCTTCCGCCTGGACGAATAATGGTATGTCCAAGTTCACCAGCAAAACCATCATGCCCAACAACAATTTTTCCATCAATGATAATTCCACTGCCAACACCTGTTCCCAGTGTAATGGTGATGAAATGTTTCATTTTTTTTGCACAACCAAAAAGCATTTCGCCAACAGCAGCCGCATTGGCATCATTGGTTAAACGGGCAAGGATGCCAAATTTTTTGGTAATTAGTTCTGCCATCGGAATAATGCCTTTCCATTT
>CALQKL020000081.1 GCA_943331145.2 Chitinophaga pinensis | reverse complement strand
CATCTTTGGCTGCTGTTGCAATTTCAATTGTAATTGCAACCGTTTTTTATTCAAACTATATTTCAAAAAAAATAGCTGATGATGAACGTAAAAAAGTACATGTTTGGGCAGAATCATTAAAAACAAAAGGATTAACGACAGACCAATCTGCTTTAAATCTGACCAATATTATTACGAATGAAAACTCCGAAATCCCCATTATTGAAACAGATGAAAATGACCAACCTACAGGAAATTATCTAAATCTGGATTCTAACAAAATAAAAAAAGACACGGGCTATGTTGGTGAAAAATTAAAGGAATTCATGAAACTCCACAACAGTATTCGTGTGGTCATCAACGCAGAACCGCTGATTTTTAATAAATACTATTATGGCGATTCCAAACTATTACAAGAAGTCCGTTACTATCCATTGATTCAACTTCTCATTGTAGCCCTCTTTATTTTCATTACATTAACGACCATCGCTATACGAAATAAATCAACGCAAAACCAAGTATGGGCTGGAATGGCAAAAGAAACTGCACATCAATTGGGAACCCCTATTTCCTCTTTGGAAGGATGGGTTGAAATGCTAAAAGACGATAAACAAAATGAGAAGATTGCTTTTGAAATGAGCAAGGATGTAGAAAGATTAAAATTGGTAAGCGACCGTTTCGGAAAAATTGGAAGTACTCCACAATTAGAGCCCATTTTAATTTCTACTCAAATTGAAAACATGGTAATGTATATCAAAAGAAGGGCAAGCGATAAGGTAATATTCAAACTTAACAATCACCAAAATGACAAATTATTGGCGCAAATAAATGCTCCTTTATTTGATTGGGTTATTGAAAATTTATTAAAAAATGCATTGGATGCAATGGAAGGCGCAGGTACCATTAACATTGATATTCAAGATGAAATTAATCAAATAAAAATTGATATATCCGACACAGGAAAAGGCATCAGCAAAAAAAATCTACAGCACATTTTTAAGCCTGGATTTACCACAAAAAAAAGAGGTTGGGGTTTAGGATTGTCATTATGCAAAAGAATAATTGAACAATACCACAAAGGTTCGCTTTTTGTAAAATCCAGTGAACTGGGTAAAGGAACCACGTACAGAATTGTTTTGAAAAAACTTCAATAAGTTCTTTAGGTTCATTTTTTTATTTTAAAATTCGTTGATAAAATCTAACTTTGTCTACCTCATAAAGCAAAAGCATTTATTCATGCGGCGATGGCGAAATTGGTAGACGCACTACCTTGAGGTGGTAGCGCCTGAAAGGGCTTGGGAGTTCGAATCTCCTTTGCCGCACAAAAAAAAGTCAGAGTGAAAATGAAAGCGAGAGCGTTCATGAAGCTCTGACTTTTTTCTTCGCTCTAATTCTGTTTCTCATTCTAATTTATAAAAAGCATTCAAATCTTCCGCACTCAAGGAAGTTAAGTGAACTTTGAAAAAATACATTCGAACAATAATTGAATAACAATAATTTTTACTTTTCACTTTTTACTTTTAAATTACTTTCTTAAAAAATAAAACAATGAATAATGATATAAAATGCCCTAATTGTGGGGAAGTTTTTGATGTTGAAAACGTTATTGCTATTGAATTAGAGAAAAAATTCCAACAAGATTATCAAGATAAATTAAATCAATCACTACAAAAAGTTGATGAAGACAAAAGAAAACTTGCAGAAGATTTAATGCGCTTTGAAGAAAACAAGAAAAAAGCAAATGACATTTTTCTGGAGCGAATGAATGCGGAAAAAAGTAAGATGGAAAAAGAAATCCAAGAAAAATTAGCAAAATCCATCACTTCTGATTTTGAAAACAAAATCAAACAATTGGAAGAAAACAATGCTGGTACTGAAATCAAATTAAAAGAAGCCCGAGAAAAAGAGCTCAGTTTTTTACAAAAAGAAAGTGCATTATTAAATAAAGAAGCCGAATTAGAAATAACCATTCAAAAAAAATTAGCCGAGGAACGCAATCAACTTGCTGAAACCATTCGCCAACAAGAACAATCTAAAACCGCGATGAAAGAACATGAAACGTTGATGAAAATGGAAGAATTGAAAAAGCAATTAGAAGATCAAAAAAAATTGGCAGACGAAATGAAACGTAAGGCAGATCAAGGTTCTATGCAGCTTCAAGGCGAGGTTCAGGAATTGGCGCTTGAAGAACTTTTAAAATCAAGCTTTCCTTTTGATTTGGTTACAGAAGTTGGCAAAGGTGTTAGAGGTGCAGATTGTATTCTTACCGTTAGAAATGGAATGGCAATGGAATGTGGTAAAATTATTTTTGAAAGTAAACGTACCGAAAATTTTACTGCCGATTGGATTGAAAAATTAAAAACAGATATGCTTTCTCAAAAAGCAGATATTGCCGTAATTGTCACCAAATCAATGCCAAAAGATATGGAACAATTTGGCGAAAAAAATGGCGTTTACATTTGTAGTTTTAAAGAAGTTAAAAGCTTAACAACGGTATTGAGAAACGCCATTATAAAAATTAGCGAAGCCAAAAAAAGTGAAGAAAATAAAGGCGAAAAAATGGTTTCGCTATATAATTATTTAACCAGTCAGGAATTTGTAGGCAACTGGAGTGCCATGCGCGACGGATTTAGAAATTTAAGAAGCATGCTCCAAAAGGAGCGTGAAGATTTTGAAAAAAACTGGAAGAAAAAAGAAAAGCAAATCGATTTAATCATTCAAAACTCATTACATATTTCAGGGTCGATAGAAGGTATCGCAGGACAAGACTCTATCGATATGCAGCTTAATGACGATGAACCTGAAAACTTATTAGAGATTTAATTGAACCTATTGATTTTATTGAATCCAAGTAATAAAAAAATCATTGAATCGAATTGATTTGGATTCTATTTTTTGAACTCTATTTTTATTGAATATAGATTTTGATACCCAAATTTGATTCTCAATATTAGCAGATGTGATTTTTAAATGTTGTTTAAAATCAATTGCACCTTCATCAAAATATTTAAACATCGCCTCTTTTATCGTCCAAGCAAAAGTAAATTGTTCGTTGAGCGAAATGGCTAAGCTTGAGAGTAAATTCATTTCTTCTTCTGTCAAAAATTTCTGTTTAATGCTTTCAATTTTAGGAACTACATGTTGAATGTCGATTCCAACGTTTGAAGTTGTACTTATGATTGCTACTACATAATCTGCACAATGAGAAATGGAAAAAAAATAAGACTCATCAGGCAAAAATGGCTTCCCTGTTACAGTTAGTAAAATATTTTTTAAAGAAATGTTTGCTTCCATTTCTAATAACAAATACCTACCTGCCAAATGCTGTAATTTTTTTTTGAAATGACTGATTTTGTATTGTTCTTTTGCCTTTTCTAAAAAGAAATCTTCCGTTTCCAAAATATGCCACACACCTATTTTTGTGTGTTCGTTGATATTTTGTTGATAAACCAATGGCATATAATAATCTAATTTCTCTTTATTTAAAATTACTTTTACAAAATAACATATAATAATACAGAAATGATTTTAAGTGATAAAAGAATATTAGAAGAAATGGAAAAGGGTACCATAAAAATTGTGCCTTATTTACGCGATTGTTTGGGTAGCAATAGTTATGATGTACATCTTGGTAAAAATTTAGCGATGTACGACAATGAGGAATTGGATGCTAAAAAACACAATACCATCTCGCATTTTGAAATTCCAGATGAGGGCTATTTATTATTGCCCAACAAATTTTATTTGGGTGTAACAACTGAATATACCGAAACGCATGCACACGTTCCTTTTTTGGAAGGAAAGTCATCAACCGGAAGATTGGGAATCGACATTCATGCCACAGCAGGAAAGGGTGATGTTGGCTTTTGTGGCAATTGGACTTTAGAAATTTCCGTAAAACAACCAGTTAGGATTTATAAAGACATGCCAATCGGACAACTAATTTACTTCCCTGTTGATGGAGAAATTGAAGTAAAATACAACGAGAAGAAAAATGCTAAGTATAACAGTCAACCCAATATGCCTGTAGAAAGCATGATGTGGAAGAACAGATTTTAAATAAATCAACTTAAAATCTGGCTTAAAAAATCGAATTTCATCCATAATATTGGTTTGAAAACCCGATAAGTTTCCTTTTTTAGGGATTAAATTATAATAATCCCAATTTTTTATTCCATTTTTAATAAAAAAAATATACCTTCGCCCTCCTTTAAACTGAACGCAATGGCTAAGAAGCGTGCATTTGAAATTGCTTTTGTTGGATTAAAGCTCGGTGTTCATGAGTTTGAGTATGATTTGGATGAACAGTTCTTTGTAGAAAAAGGTGCCGAAGATTTTGCAAATCCCAAGGCTCAAGTAAAGCTTTCGCTTGAAAAAAATACAGGTTTCATGCTTTTAAAGTTTGAAATTGGTGGTCAAGCTGATGTAAGTTGCGATCGTTGTGGAAACCAGATAACTTTAGCACTTTGGGATGAGTTTAAGATACTGGTAAAACAGGTAGATAACCCAGATGAAATGAATGATCAGGAAGAAGACCCCGACATTTTTTACATCTCCAGAAATGAAAGTCATCTATCTGTTGAAAATTGGATTTACGAATTTGTTTTACTCAGTTTGCCCATGCAAAAAATGTGTACAAACGAAGAAATTGGTGGTCCAAAATGCAATAAAGAGGTGTTGGAAAAATTAAAAGAAATGGAGGATAATTTTGCAAGACAAAATGCAAACAACCTCTGGAAAGGATTAGATAAGTTTAAAAATAATTAATAAACCGTTATAACAATAAAAAAGTAAAGTCATGCCAAATCCAAAAAGGCGTCATTCGCAACAACGCAGTGCAAAAAGAAGAACACATTATAAAGCAACTGAAACAACGTTGAGCATTGATTCAACTACAGGTGAAACACACGTTCGTCATCGTGCGCACGTAAGTGAAGGAAAATTATATTACAAAGGAAAAGTAGTTGCTGAAAAAGCACCTTCAAGAGCTTAATTTAATTGATTAAAAATGTGAATGCCAAAATATAGTTTGAATAAAATCAAGCTAAATTTTGGTTTTTTTATTTTAAACATACAATCAATATGAAAATTGGATTAGACATGATGGGGGGAGATTTTGCTCCTGCAGAAGCCGTTAAAGGCGCTGTTGCATTTCTATCTGAAAACAGCAATGATATAGAAGTCATTATGTTTGGCAATCAACAAGAAATTGAGATTGAATTAAAGAAATACAGCTTACCTCAAGATCGTTACACCATAATTCATACTGCTCAGGTAATTGAGATGCATGAGCATCCTACAAAAGCGCTTAAAGAAAAACAAGATTCATCTATTGCAGTAGGATTTAAAATGCTTGCAAATGGAGAGATTGATGCTTTTATAAGTGCAGGTAATACTGGAGCGATGATGGTTGGCGCCTTGTTTAGCATCAAAACAATTGAAGGCATTATCAGACCTACCATTGGCGCCTACATTCCAAGAGAAGATGGTTCGCTGGGATTGTTGGTAGATGTTGGATTAAACGCAGATTGTAAGCCAGAAAATCTAAATCAATTTGCGATACTAGGTTCTTTGTTTGCTTCACAAATTTTAAAGATTGAAAACCCTAAAGTGGGGTTGGTTAATTTAGGAGAAGAAGAAGGAAAAGGTAATTTACTTGCTCAAGCCGCTTATCCATTACTAAAAGAAAATACACAAATTAATTTTGTAGGGAATATTGAAGGGAGAGATATTTTATTGAACAAAGCCGATGTGATGGTTTGCGATGGTTTTACTGGAAATGTAGTTTTAAAACTTGCTGAAAGTATTTACGACATCGTAAAGAGACGCGAAATAAACGACGATTATTTTAGCCGATTTAATTTCGAAGCTTATGGTGGAGTTCCAGTGCTAGGTGTTGCAAAGCCTGTAATTATCGGACATGGCATATCTGGTGAAAATGCGTTTAAAAACATGATCAGCATCGCTTGTAAAATGCATGAAGCTGATTTCACTGGAAAAATTCAAAATAGTGTTTTGTAATTTAATTTTTTACATATAATTTTAAATGAAAAAAATGAAAAATTTATCTTTATTCTCTGCAATATTATTATTTGCAACATGTATTATTTTTAGCTGTAAAAAAGATACAGTTGCACCAGCTGATCCTTGCACAGGAGTAACGATTAGCATAAATTCTAGCCAATCTGCTCCAACTACAGGACAAAACAATGGTTCAATCACCGTAACAGCAACTCCAAGTGGAACTTATACCTACAGTATTAATAATGGTGCTTATCAATCTTCAAATATTTTCAACAATTTAGCTGCAGGAAATTATACCATAATGGCAAAGAATGCAGATGGTTGTACGAGTGCATCAACATCTGTAACATTAAGTGCAAATAACCCTTGCAATGGCGTAAATATTACATTAACCCCAGCAACAACTTATGCAGATGTATGCCCTACGGCAAGTAACGGAAGCATTACTATTACGGCAAATGGATCTTCAGGTTATACTTATAGTAAAGATGGCGGCACTACATTCCAAGCATCAAATGTATTTTCTAATTTGGCTGCAGGAAATTATCCAGTTGTTGTAAAAGATGTGAATGGTTGTACGAAATCACAAACGGTGTCGGTATCTTCAAATCCTGGTGGTGTTAATTTTAATTTGGTAAGAAACTTGATGATTGCAAGATGTGGTAACTGTCATTTTAATGGCGGATCAGATGGAGGTGTAAACTTCGACGACAAATGTAATATTGTAACGAAATGGGATAGAATAAATACAAGATGTGTTGTACAAGGTACAATGCCTCCAACGCCATTATCAACTACAGAGAAACAAACAATTACAAATTGGGTAAATGCAGGACATAGATATATTGATTAAATATAATTTTTATAACTCATTTTCTAAAAAGGGCCGATTGTTAAAATCGGCTCTTTTTTTAACATTTCTTTTTTTTATGGTTTGGTAATAATTTAACCTAGTTAGCTACATTGTGGAAGTTTTGGCACTATTATTGAATAAAAAGTTAAAATTCAAACATGAAATAGCCTTATCGATTTGCTATATATCAACCGATAATGATATTAAAGGCTATTACTTGTGTCTAAAAACAAACAACAAAAACACATGAAAAAAACCATCCTCCTCAGCCTAATGGCTTTGCTTTTTTCAGCAAGCTATTTTTTACTCAGTTGTCAGCACACCATTCCTGTTGGCGCAGATTGTGAAAGTTTAGATTTTCAAATTACGGCAACTTCTACAAATGCCACATCTGGCAATTCCAATGGAACAATTACGGTTACAGCAACTGGTGGAGAAGGGTTTTATTACAATTTAAACGGGGGCTCTAATAATACTACTGGTGTTTATGGAAATTTAGCCGCTGGAAATTATACCATAATCGGTCATAATAGTGCTGGATGTAGCGATACCGCTCAGGTTACAGTTGGAACAACTAATCCATGTACAGGCGTAATCATAACCATAAACACAATTCAAACACAGCCTACCGCTGGACAATCAAATGGTTCAATTACTGCAAATACAACACCAGCTGGAAGTTATACATATAGCATCAACGGTGGAGCTTTTCAATCAACAGGCGTATTTAATAATTTAATTGCAGGAAGTTATACCATAGTTGCAAAAAATTCAACTGGATGTACAGGTACAACAACCATTACTTTAGTTGATAACAACCCTTGTACAAGTGTAAATATTTCGATTTCTACAACACAAACAAGTCCAACTAGTGGACAATCAAATGGTTCTATTACAGCTACGGCCTCACCTGCTGGTACATATACATACAGTATCAACGGAGGCGCGTATCAATCATCTGGAGCATTCAACAATTTAAGTGCTGGAAATTATACCATAACAGCGAAGAACACAGGAGGATGTACAGGATCAACAGTGGTGGTTTTAACTGCATCGAACCCATGTACTGGAATTAATATCGGCATTACACCTACTGTTGCCAATGTTGTTCCATGTGGTAATCCTGCTGCTAATGGAAGTATTGCCGTTGCAGCAAACGGTTCAACTGGATTTACTTACAATAGTAATGGGGGTACATATCAAGCTTCAAGTACTTTTTCGGGATTAACCGCTGGTAGTTATTTAATAGGTGTAAAAGATTTGAATGGATGTACTAACACTCAAACTGTAGTTGTTGGTACTGCTGCAAGAGGCACTAATTTTACAAACGTAAGAAACATCATCAGGAGTTATTGTGGTAATTGTCACTTGAACGGCGGTAATACTGCAGGTTATAATTTTGACAATGATTGTAGTATTGTAGGATATTGGAGTCAAATTAAAGGGTCATGTGTTTCACCATATACATTAAGAAGAATGCCTACATCTAGTGCGCTTTCTGCTACATTACAAGCACAAATTACTGCTTGGGTAAATGCTGGACATAGATATACTGATTAATTAAAAATAAAAATTTAAAACCATGAAGAAACTGATTTTAACAGCCATCATCCTTTGTAGTGTATT
>CALQKL020000080.1 GCA_943331145.2 Chitinophaga pinensis | reverse complement strand
CAGTTACTACTGTTGATGCCGTATCATTTGCACAACCACCCGAACCCGTTACGATATATCTGATTGTTGATGTACCTGCTGATACGGCTGTTACTACACCACTGCCGTCTATTGTTGCTACACCTGTTGATACTGAACTCCATGATCCTCCTGTGCCTGTTGATGATAAGGTTGTTGTTCCGTTTGAACATATTGATGTTGTACCACTGATGCTTCCTGCAACTGGTGCAGCGGTGATGGTTAATACTCTTGTATCTGATACATTTGCACAACCGCCCGCACCAGTTATGGTATATGTCATTATTACTACCCCTACTCCAACAACAGTTACAACACCACTACCTGAATTTATGGTTGCAGTATCGGTATTTCCGCTAGTCCATGCACCACCACTTACGGTTGAAGTAAATGTTGTTGATCCTGTTGCACATATTGCTTGTGTTCCGCTTAATGTTCCAGCACTTGGCACTGCAGTTACTGTTACTGTTGTTGATGCCGTATCATTTGAACAACCGCCGGTTCCCATTACAATATATCTGATTGTTGAAGTTCCCGCTGAAACTCCTGTTACTTCACCGCTTCCATCTATCGTTGCAACACCTGTTGATATTGAACTCCAAGTTCCGCCTGTTCCTGTAGTTGATAAAGTCGTTGTTCCGTTTGCGCATAATGACGTTATACCACTGATATCACCAGCATCTGGTGCTGAGGTGATTGTTAAGTTTAATGTAATAGTTGAATCACAACCTGCAACGTTTAACGTATCAAAATATTTAGGTCCTGAAGTTGAATATGTTGTACCACGCCATGTATAATTTGTACAAGCATCTATGCTAAAAGAACTTGAAGTTGGCTGTTTAACAGTTATTGTAATTGTTGCACTATCTACATTATCATCAGCATCTGTTACTATAACTTTGTAAGTTTTCGTAGAGCTTGGAGCTACTAGAATATTATCTGTTGTTTCTGCAGCATTATCCCATAAATAGGTATAAGGTGCTGTTCCACTGCTAGCATTAGCTGTTAAAGTCACACTTGTACCACTACACACATTATTCAAATCAGAAGTGATATTAACAGTTACTTGTGCATTTGCTTTTCCACAAAATGCAATAGAAAACAAAACAATTGCGAAATAAGACAAAATCAATTTTGATTTTTTAAAAAATGACTTTGTGCTAATAAGTAAATCAGAAGACATAAAAGGGGGTTTTAAATTCTAGTCGTTATTGAATCAGCATGTAATTTACTATAAAATTCAACATTAACAAGATATTATATAAGATGTAGTATTAAATACATATTAAATTACGTAGTTACACTTAGTACCTTAAAAAAACAGCATTAAATGAAATACTTAAAATTGACCCCATATTTAATCAAAATCCATAAATCTGTTGATTTTGCCGTTGGTTTTTGAACTTGTCTAAATAATGAACAGTTTTAGACAAATAATTTTCAATATTTTGGAAGAAATCATACTTATTATTTTTGGGTTAAATTTTAATTCGAAATATATTTTTCACATTTCACTCATTACAACGGACAGCTTTTTACTTTTTACTATTTACTTTTTTAAAATCATCATTTTCCAAAAACACTAAATAAATATTACTAGCTCAAATCAATTTGAAATATTAGTTCACCAATGTAAATATTATATTTGTTGCTATGGAAATAAACGAAACTTTTCAACTTGCTTCTGATTTTATACAATATACAAATGCTAATATTTTTCTTACTGGTAATGCAGGAACAGGAAAAACGACTTTTTTAAAACATTGCAAAAACAATAGTTTGAAGAATACAGCTATTGTTGCTCCAACAGGCGTTGCAGCTATGAATGCGGGTGGCACAACCATTCATTCGTTTTTTCAACTACCATTTACACCTTACATCCCAGGACAAAGGGGTTTTAATAACAATCAAACGTTTAATGACAAAAACAGTTTGCTTGCCATGCTTCGCATTAATGCAGAAAGAAGAGAAGTAATGCAACAATTGGAACTGTTGATCATAGATGAAATCAGTATGGTACGTTGCGATGTATTGGATGCGATTGATGTAGTGCTTCAATTTGTAAGAAACAATCATGCGCAACCATTCGGTGGAGTACAAGTTTTGTTGATTGGTGATTTGTATCAATTGCCTCCTGTTGTAAAAGATGATGAGTGGCAAATATTATCGCCTTATTATAATAGCCCATTTTTTTTCAACAGCAAAGTCATAGAAAAAGATGCACCAGTTTATGTTTCATTAGAAAAAATATATAGACAAAACGATCCAGTATTTGTTGATTTATTAAATCAAGTTCGTAACAACAAAATGACGGAAGAAGGTTTTGAGTTATTGCATGAAAGATATTTACCAGAATTCATGCCATCAAAAGAAGAACATTTTATAACATTAACGACACACAATCACAAAGCAGAAGCAATAAACAATTCGGCACTATTAGAAATAAAATCTAAACAAGAAACATTTTCAGCAATTGTAGAAGGCGATTTTTATGAAAAATCATATCCTGCAGAAGCTGAACTTAAACTTAAAGTTGGTGCTCAGGTTATGTTTATAAAAAACGATACAGAAAAAATTCGAAGATATTTTAATGGGAAAATTGGCATCGTAGAAAAAATTGAAGATGACAATATTTTTGTTTTATGCGATGGCGAGCAATTCCCCATTGAAGTAAAAAAAGAAAAATGGAAAAACATCCAATACGCTTTAGATAAAAAAACAAATAAAGTTGAAGAAAATGAAATTGGTTCGTTTACGCAATTTCCATTGCGTTTGGCATGGGCAATTACGATACACAAAAGCCAAGGATTAACTTTTGAAAAAGCCATAATCGATGCGGGCAGTGCATTTGCGCCCGGACAAGTATATGTTGCATTGAGCAGATGTACAAAATTAGAAGGCATTATTTTGCACAGTAAAATCATGCGTAGTGGATTAAAAAGTGATTCAAGAATTGAAGTATTTTCGAGCAATCAAAAAACAACTTCGGCGCAAATGTTGGAATTAGCAGATGCAAAAAATGATTACGAACTAACCATTTTATTGAATTTGTTTGATTTTACAATTATAGAAAATAGTTACATCTCAACAATCAAAATACTATCTGAAAATACAAACTCATTTAAGCAAGAAGCTGTTGAAAAATTTAAAAATGTTGATGTTGAAATAAAAGCCCTCATTGATATTGCTGTAAAATTTAAAACCCAACTGAGTCAATTGTTTGTTTCTAAAAACGAACCGAATAATAAATCATTTTTACAAACCAGAATTATAGCAGCTGCTACATACCTAAAAAAAGCAGTTGAAAATATAAAATCAAAAGTTGAAAAAACATCTTTAGAAACAGACAGCAGAAACATTTCATCAGAATTAAACAAATCGATGGGTTTATTTCATAAAGAAATTTGTTTAAAAATATTTTTGCTTAATGGTGTTGAAAATGGTTTTGAAATAAGCAATTATTTGGAACATAAAAGAAAATTTATAAAACCAATGTTTTCTTTTAACAGCTATGCCGGAACAAGTACACTAGAGAGCTCCACAATTTCTCATCCAGCTTTATATAAGAAATTACGCAAGAAAAGAGATGATATTTGTGCGCAAAAGAACACCCCGATTTATTTGGTTGCAGGCAGCAATACTTTAGAAGAGATGTGTAATTACTTGCCGCAAACAGAAAATGATTTAAATAAGATAAAAGGATTTGGGCCAATAAAAACAAAGCAATACGGAAATCAATTTTTAGAAATCATTCGAGCATATTGCGAAGAAAACGGATTGACTTCTGTGCTCAATTTAAAAGAGAAAAAAGCAGTTGTTGAAAAGAAGAAAAAAGAAAAACCCGATACAAAAATGCTCAGTTTCGAAATGTTTAAATCGGGTAAAAATATTGAAGAGATTTCATTTGAAAGAAAATTAACCACAGGAACAATTGAAACCCATTTGATTTATTTTATTGAAAATAATCAAATCGAATTAAGTGAAATTTTATCCGAAGAAAAAATCGAAATCATTTCATCCGCAGTAAATAAAGTTGACATTAAAAACAGTAAATCCATTAAAGATCTTGTGCCAGATCATATTAGTTATGGGGAGATCAGGATGTTTTTGGCGGGAGGGACGTAGAGGTTGAAGATTTTCAACCCTTACAAAAACGTTTGAGAGGTTTGAGAGGTTTGTGAGGTTGGGAATTTTCGTCTGCCGATGTTGGTGTTTTCACCAATCATCAAAGTAAAGATGTTGATTGTAGGGGTTGAAAATTTTCTACCCTTATAATAAGATGTTCAGAAAGTTCAATTAAACCAGCGAAGCGAATTAAACCATTAAACCAACGAAGCAATTTAAACCAGCGTAGCGTCTACTGATAAACCCTCACATAATCCACCAGCATTTTTTGAGGAAATATAGATTCATCGATTCCAAATTTACCACCCCAATTGCCTCCTACTGCCACATTTAATATCAAATAAAATGATTGATCATAAGGCCAAGCTTCCGTATCTGTGTGATCATTTTTGAATTGATGGTATTGTTTATTGTCAATATAAAAACGCACTTCATCTTCAGTCCATTCTACCGCATAAATATGGAATTCATTGGCCAAATCTTTTAAGAAATAAGAACCTGATTTTTGTGTTCCTTTCATTCCATTATATGCGCCAGTGTGCACCGTCCCAAATAATGAATCTGGCCAGTAACCTACGTTTTCCATGATATCAATTTCTCCACTATGTGGCCATATGCCATAAGCCATTTTTGTTGGTAGCATCCAAATTGCAGGCCACATTCCACGACCGGCAGGCACTTTCGCCCTCATCTCGAAACGGCCATATTTCCAATCCTTTTTCCCTTTGGTCACCAAACGTGCCGACGTATATTTAGCATCCTTATACTCCTCTTTTCTTGCTTCAATAACTAAATTTCCATTTTCTACCCTAGCATTCTCTAATCTGTTTTCGGTGTAATATTCAGCTTCATTGTTGCCCCATCCGCATAATTCCGGACAGCCATTTCCTTTGTCAAAAGCCCATTTGGTCGTGTCAACTGATTTCTTCTTAGCATTAAATTCATCGTTCCAAACCAACTTTTTAAATGTGTACTGAGCTTTTATTCCAACTGACATCATCAAGAATAAGCAAGAACTTATTAATACTTGAATTCCTTTTCTTCTTAAAATTTGCATTGTGATATTTTTACCAGGTTTTATTATTTGTGATGTTGATTTCTTTAGTAAGATTTGAAACCTTAATAACGAAAGCACCTTTTTCAATGGTTAGTTTATTGTTTGTGTTGATGAATCCCAAATCCTTCACAGGAATTGTCATGCGAATTAATTTCTCTTCCCCTGCATTCAATTCAACTTTATCAAATTCTCTCAATCTTTTTACATCAGGCGTTAAAGAAGCTACTAGATCACTAACATAAATTTGAAATGCTTCTTTACCAGCACGTGTTCCCGTATTTTTTACTTTAAATGAAACAACAATTTCATCAGTTGCTGCATAACTTGATTTATCAACAGTTAAATCACTGTATTGAAAAGTTGTGTATGAAAGCCCAAAACCAAAATCATATTGAGGATTATAATCCGCAGAATAATCATACGCTCCTTGAGGGTTTGATTGTTCATCTGATGGTTTGTGGATGTAATTGGTTAATGCATTTACATAACGGGGGTACGTAATCGGCAACTTACCACTTGGATTTATTTTCCCAATTACAATATCCGCTAGTGCATCACCACCATAATTACCTGGAATATAAATATCGATGATAGACGACACCAATGGTTCTAATCTTGAGATATTTCTTGGTCTTCCTTCATTTAAAATTAGTATAACTGGCTTTCCAGTACTGATGGCTACTTTAGCCAATTCTATTTGGTTGTCACTCAAATTCAAATCATTTAAATCACCTGGCTTTTCAGTATAACTATTTTCACCTAAGCATAAAATAATGTAATCAACATTTGCTGCTTGGGCTTTTACATCATTAAAATCAACCACAGAATCTTCAAAATATTTGCCTTCCATTTTATAGGCTACCCCTTGTGAAAAACGAACTTGTTCGCTTCCCATTTTTTGTTGAAATGCTTCATAAATGGTATTGTATTTTGAAGCAAACATTTCTGTTTTTTCTCCTTGCCAAGAGTAAGTCCAGCCACCATTTAAAGTGCGCATAGAATTTGAATTTGGCCCTGTCACCAACACTTTAGCAGTTGATGAAATGGGTAGCATATTATTTTTGTTCTTTAAAAGGGTAATCGATTCTGCAGCTGCATCGTAACTAACTTTTTCAGATACTGATGAAGCAAAATTTGGATACTCAGCATTGTTGCTGTACGGCACTTCAAACAAATTCAATTCAAATTTCACCCTTAATATTCTAGTTACCGCATCATCAATTCTTGAAATGGGCACTTTATTTTCTTTTACCAATGAAATCAAATCGTTGAAAAATGTTTTGTAATCGTATGGAATCATCGCCATATCAATACCCGCATTGATTGCTAGCATCAACGCTTCTTTATTTGAACCAACGATTTTATCTCTTTTAAAAACATTTTCAATATCCTGCCAATCTGTAACTACGAAACCTGTAAATCCAAGTTCTTTTTTCAACACATCCGTTAATAGATATTTATTGATGTGGGTTGGAATTCCGTTTATCAATGCTGAATTAACCATTACTGTTCTTGCTCCAGCTTTTACACCAGCTCTGAATGAAGGCATGTGATATTCTCTTAGATAATGTTCAGGCAACCAAGCGTTGGTTCTATCCTTTCCTGTTTTTGGATCAGAGTAACCCATATAATGTTTTAAGCAAGCTAGTATTTGAGTTTTACCACCTATTGGATTTTGATAACCTTCTATTGTTTGAACGCCCATTTGTGAAACTAGAAATGGATCTTCTCCAAATGTTTCCCAAATTCTTGCCCAACTTGAATTAACACCCAAATCTAATACAGGTGAAAAATTCCAGGCAACGCCAGTCGCTTTTGATTCATACGCTGTTACTTCAGCAGCTTTACGAACCAAGCTCCTATTCCATGTGGCAGCTTGTGCAATTGGTTGTGGAAATAAAGTTGCATCGGCTACATAAGTAGCGCCGTGTATCGCATCAAAACCATAAATCAAAGGAATTTTCATTCGGCTTGATGTGGCTGATTTTTGTAATTGACTAACTACTCCATTCCAAGCTGCAGTGCTCATCGCTTTATTGTTAGACGTATTTAATACAGACCCTAACTTGTATTTCAATACGGCGTCAGCAACTTTCTTATCATCTAATTTAAATGTTGTAGCACCATCAACGCCCAAAACATCTAGTGTAACCTGAGCCATTTGACCCACCTTTTCTTCTAAGGTCATTTGCTTTAAAAACACATTGATTTTTTGCTCTGCAGGTGTTATTTTTTGTGCATTTGCCACACCAATCGAAGTACAAATACTGCTAGATATCACCGCAATATTTAAAAGCAATTTTGAAAAATTCATTTTTATTATTTTAAAAAAATCAATGGTTGTTTAATCGAATGGATTGACCAAACAACCATTGAATTTTATTTTATGAATACTTATTGTTTTACAATTTTTCTGGTAATTTTTTTATTATTGAGTTTGTTTTCGATCATCAAATAATAAACACCAGCTGGATAAGCCATTAAATCAATTTGTACAACACTGTTTGTGCTGATCACTTTTCTAATGCTTCTGCCTAGTGCATCATACAAACAAATGTTTAAAGGCAAATTGTATGTATTGTTGATGTTTACATGATCAATTGTTGGGTTTGGATATAATACAATCTGAGATAAAATGGCATCAGTATCAACATTTGAAGTTTCATTTGAGAACAACATATCATCGAAATAATATGTTTTTTCTCCAGATACAGAACCAGCAACTCCATAATTAAAGAAGATGGTTGCTTTATCATAATTATAATTCAAATTCAATGCTGGCGTACCAGTTGCTTCGTTAGCAAAATCGAATACCAATGTTTGCCAACCTGCTGCAGTAGTAACCACGGCATCTGTTTCAACAGCATGAGTTGCATTTAAATGATCTTCTACTTTTAATCTAACGGTAATGCCTGCTTGTGGAGCCCAAACCCTTACTGTCATTTTTGTTTTGGTATTGGTAAATGGAATGCGTGTTGCAAATCCAAGTTGAGCAGGAGCTGTAACCGTAGTTCCAGCTGTAGCGTCTGCAGTAGCTGATTTAATTACTTTCGCTACTGTATTGGTTGCTAAAGTTGGATCAACAACAATTGATGATTGTTCTGCTCCTCCAAATCCAATTACACCATAATCAACTGAAGCATCTTCAAAAGTTACAGGTAAATTCATTTGGGTTAATGTTGATGTAGAACCTCCGCCAATCGTTAATCTTACATCATCAAATAAATAAGTAAAATTCGCTGAGCCATCTCCCATTGTGCCATTATCAAAAATGAATACAATTTTTTGATATTGATTTGCACGGTTGATTGAAGAGAAATCAAAACTTAAATCTTCCCAAGCATTTGCTAATGTTGTAACTGCTTCTTTTTCATAATTCAATGAAGCATCTATTACATTTTCAACTTTTACCAAAACTTTTGTACCTACTCTTGGTGCAAAAACTTTCATTTTAAACAATCTATTTACAGAGAAATCAATAGGTCCGTTTAGGATGATTGAACTACCACCAT